>NZ_QFGB01000038.1:0-40237 GCF_004369245.1 Pelotomaculum sp. FP
TTTTTACGTTTTGTCAAGTGTTTTTCTGAAATTTCTCCAATTTTTTAACGAAAAAAAGCAGGGTACCTTTTGATACTCTGCTCTTTTGTGCTGCGGGTATGGCCTTGGCCTTATCTTAATGACATTGACCCAAAGGGGGAGTTTTTTTGTATAATTCCGCGCTGATTTCAATTAGCGGTTTGTCCATATCAAACGAAACAGTATGCAGTGTCATAGCGGATTTTTGTATATTATCCAGTTTAAAAGGACCCATGGTGGCTTGAGATGGAACTCCTCGTCACCAACTACGGCTCTTTTCTCGGTAAAAAAAGCGAACGGCTGATCCTAAAAGAAAACGGCAAGGTAGTAAACGAAATCCCTTTCCACGACCTGGAGCAGGTGATCATCGATACCCCGGGCGCCAGTCTGTCCACGGACGTCATCAGGGAATGTGTCGAACATGGCGTACAGATCAGTTTTCTCACACCCTCTGGAAAGCCATTTGCCAGGCTGGTTTCACCATACCTTACCGGTACGGTGCTCACCCGCCGCCAACAACTGATGGCTTTTTGCGATGAGAGGAGTGTTTTCCTAACCAAGCTATTTATTGAAGGTAAATTAAAAAACCAGGTCAATGTCTTGAAATATTTTGCCAAGTACCGTAAGGGTGTGGACCGGGGGCTGTTTGAATCTGTCTCAGGTTTGATTGAACAGATAGAACAAGCCGCCGGCTTGTTGCACACTATTCACGGCAAGTGTATCGATGACGTTCGTGCGCAAATCATGTCCGTTGAAGGCCGGGCCGGAAACCTTTACTGGGAAGGGGTCGGGCTGTTGACCGGAGACAAGGCGAATTTTGCCGGCCGAGAGCACCGTGGGGCCGTCGATCCGGTGAACTCCCTGCTCAACTACGGCTACGGAATGCTGTGCAGGCAGGCGGAAGGGTCCTTGATCCTGGCTGGCCTCGATCCCTTTGGTGGTTTTTTGCACGTGGACCGCCCCGGCAAACTGAGCCTGGTTTACGACTTTGTGGAAGAATTCCGGCAGCAGGTGGTTGACCGGGTGGTTATCGCCATGGTAAACAAGGGCATTGCTGTGGAGATGGAGGAAGGGATGCTCTCCAACACTGCGAAACGTGATTTTTCAGATAGAATCAAGGAGAGATTGGAAAGCCAGGAAAAGTATCAGGGCAAAAAATATAAGCTGCGTACGATTATGCAGAGCCAGGCCCGTCGTGTGGCCACCTTTTTGCGCGGGGAGGCCAAATACCGGCCTTTTGTCGGTGGGTGGTAAGGTGAAGACCATAGTCATCTATGATGTTGAAGAGGACAAAGTGCGCAACAAAATATTTGATGCCTGCAAGGACTACGGCCTGACTCATATCCAGTATTCGGCTTTTTTCGGGGAACTGAACCATAACCGCAGGGACGAGCTGAAGCAAAGGCTTAAGAAAACCCTGGGCAAAAAGAACGGCAACATCCTGATCTGCCCGGTTTGCGATAAGGATTTGAGGCTTTTGGAAACCATCATTGCCGGACCGGATGCTATCCCTTATGCTTAAACTGAGGGTAACCGACCTAAAACAGTATATATACTGCCCGAGAGTGATTTACTTCACCTATGTGTGCCCGGTCGAAAAAAAGCTTACCAGAAAAATGGTTTACGGCAGTGAAGCCCACCTGGAGTTGGACCGGCTGGAGAAGCGACGGACATTCAAACGCTACGATTTTAAAGAAGGAGAGCGGAAATTCCACACCAGTCTTTATTCTCCCCGTCTTGGTCTGGAAGGCAGGCTGGATATGCATATTGTGGCGGGAAGAGAAATTTTTCCTGTTGAATTTAAACACAGTGCGCACAGCCCTTCCCTGAATCACAAGTACCAGCTGGTGGCTTATGCCATGCTGCTGGAGGACGCTTACAACAAGCCGGTTCGCTATGGCTTTATCTGCAATACCAGCGGTATGATGGTACCGCTCGAAATTACTCCTAATTCTCGGGTATTTGTCAAGGAAATGTTGGAAAAGATACGACTTTTGGTATCGAAGGAGTGGATGCCAAAAAAGACCAGCCATAAAATGAAATGTGTGGACTGTGAATTCCGCAATTTTTGCGGCGATGTGAGGTGAAGCCGGATTTATGTATTTCTTAACCGAGGAAGAAAGAAAACAGCTGAATAAAGGGTATTTGCCCCGCTCCAGGCAAATGGAAATAGCGGAAGAACTACGGGGTTGGAACTGGCACCAGCCACCCCTTGCTCCGGTCTATGACCTTAAACTGGCTCTGTTCGAGGTTGCCAATTCCTATTGTACAACCGGCCGGGATCTTTATTTGAGAAAAATTGACAGGATTAAAGCGAAACCCAATCTGGCTATGATCAGGGGCAAGGTATTTCACGACATACTAGTGCGCGTCCTGGTCAGGGCCAAAAGGTTAATTTATGAAAAAGGAGTCGGCAGCTTTCAGGAGATACTTAGAAAGCTGAACACTCCGCTGGATTTGAACTTTCTTACTGATTACCGCAGTCAGCTCACAGAAGAAGAATTCTCTGAGTTGCAGAGAAAAGCCTTCACTATCGCAACCTTTGAAAACGCCAGGGTGGCTGCACGGATTCAAGAGATACTGGTAAAACAGCCACATATCGAGGAAGATTCCCTGGTTGCCTTGGCCATACCTGTGGTTGTCGAGCAGAAGCTGGACGGGACTTTTTTTGGTCTGAGCGCCAGCCTTAGCGCTGACGCCTTCACGTTTTCCGAGCCGATGGTACTCGATCTTAAATTCGGTGAACCAAAAAAATTTCACCGGCTGTCCACCACCGGCTATGCGCTGGTGATGGAAGCAATTCATGAATTTCCGATAAACCTGGGCTGTATTGTTTATGCCGAATTCAAGGGAGATCGCCTAATCGTGAAAAAGGATATCCATATTATTGACGATGAGCTCCGCCAGTGGTTTATCGAGGAACGCGATCAAAAAATGCGGATGATTTATGAGGAACTTGATCCTGGCCTGGGTAAATGTAACGATAATTGCCCATATATTCTGCAGTGTCGTGGTTAAAATAAAAAGAGGATTGTTAGCTAGGAGCGGGAAATGATGAATAAAATCTCAGTTTCGCAGATAGAGGGGTTTTTGACGCAGAAAAAAGATTTGCGAAAAAATAGAGGTTTCAGCACTCACTTGGTTGCTGCTAAAGCCAGTAATACCAAGGGTTTTATCGATCGTTTGCGGTCGGGTTGCACTGCTTAACCCGATAACAAGGGGACTGAAAGGTTCCATATTTCCGCTGTTTCCGGATCGCCGTCGCCGTTGCACTGCTTAACCCGATAACAAGGGGACTGAAAGCATCGAGCAGCTTATTATACTCCGCAATCGCCTCAGCGTTGCACTGCTTAACCCGATAACAAGGGGACTGAAAGCATATCACCTTTCACGGTATCGCCTCCAAAATATCCCAGTTGCACTGCTTAACCCGATAACAAGGGGACTGAAAGCTGCTGGCAGGCCTTCTTTACCGTGCTATCGTCCAATCGTTGCACTGCTTAACCCGATAACAAGGGGACTGAAAGCGGCCTGGCTCACAATCTGCCGAAGCCTCGACACCTCGTTGCACTGCTTAACCCGATAACAAGGGGACTGAAAGTTTACCTTCCTTTGCTTCTTGAACAAGTCCTGGTACAGGTACGTTGCAGTGCTGATCCCGAAAACAAGGGGACTGAAAGGCAAGAAACGCAGCATACATAAACTAACCGGTTCTAGGTTGCAGTGCTGATCCCGAAAACAAGGGGACTGAAAGGGACAGGTCAGGCTTATCTCCTACCCGCATTTACAGCACCGTTGCAGTGCTGATCCCGAAAACAAGGGGACTGAAAGTTGAGCATCTTAGGCATCTTCTTATCTCCTGTGATGTTGCAGTGCTGATCCCGAAAACAAGGGGACTGAAAGCTTCTAACCACCGGAGAAGAACCATTATCCACATCATCGTGTTGCAGTGCTGATCCCGAAAACAAGGGGACTGAAAGTAGCCTTGCTATTGCTTCCATGGAGGCCGATGCGGCGAGTTGCAGTGCTGATCCCGAAAACAAGGGGACTGAAAGGGCAGAAAAACAAAATTATCTGGCGGCACGTGCCGCGGGTTGCAGTGCTGATCCCGAAAACAAGGGGACTGAAAGATTGAGTGAACACTACTTGGCACAATAGCGCGAGCAGGTGGACAACAGCCAGATTTGGGTTAGGGTTTTCCTATTCTATATTTGAACCGTTTATTTACCTCCCATTAAATGGAAAAATATTATCATGACCTTTACTTATGATAATATTTACAGTAATATGATTATATTAATTGATCATATTTCTATGGGGGCTGATTAGCCTGAAGTCATTAAAAAGACTGGACAATATTCCTATAAATATTGTCAGAGCGATAGCGAGAATAAATGAGTACAAGGGTAAACAGGATTTATTTTACAGACAATCGCCAGAAATTTTAAAGACTCTACAGGAAATTGCTGAAATACAAAGTACCGAATCCTCTAACAGGATCGAAGGAATAAAAGTTTCAAATCAGAAATTGAAAGAGATTATGATCCAGAAAACAACCCCCAGGAATAGAAGTGAAGCCGAAATATCCGGATATAGAGATGTATTCGCAACCATTCATGCTTCGTCTATTCATATTCCTGTCAAACCACAAGTTATTTTACAGCTTCACAGAGATATATACAAGTATCTTCCCCAAGAGGGAGGCTCATGGAAACCTGCAGACAACGTAATCGAAGAAACACTTCCTGATGGAACAAAAAGGGTAAGGTTTGTGCCGGTCAAAGCATTTTTAGTACCCAGTGCCATGGATGAACTTTGTCACGGTTTTAATACATATCGTGAAAAAGAAAGCTTTGACGATCTTATCTTAAGTTTCGCATTTATTCTTGATTTCCTTTGTATCCATCCTTTTCGAGATGGTAATGGCCGTATATCCCGTCTATTAACCTTATTGCTTTTATACCAGGCTGGTTTTGAAGTTGGGAGATTCATCTCTCTTGAACGAATTATTGAAGAAAGCAAGGTAACCTATTGTGATGCACTTGAAAAATCTTCACAGGGGTGGCATGAGAACCAACACAATCCTATTCCATGGATTGAATATTCTCTTGGTGTCCTTATAGCTGCCTATAAAGAGTTTGAGGAAAGGCTTAATCTTGCTGAAAATCAGAGAGGTTCAAAAACAGCCATGATCAAAGAAACAATCCTGCGCCTTAGTGGCGACTTTTTTATCCAAGACATAGAGCAGGCTTGTCCAAACGTCAGCCGACCAACTATTTACAGGGTCCTTGCGGTTTTAAAAGATGAAGGTAAAGTAGACTGCATCGTGCCTGGAAGAAATGCAAGATGGAAAAGGATATAGCCCTAAGGTACTACGTACAAACCAAGAAGTCAGGAAAAGTGTTCCTGAAATGGCCAAGGTTAAGAATTTATAGCGGGAAGTTAGAATAGGAGCCCATATTTTAAAATTAATGATACCGGCATCCGTTTATCGGATTGGTATTTGAACCTGTCTGTTACGCTAACCGTCATATATTCAAGGATATTTTTATACTGCCGGAGATCCTGATGGATTGATATGGCGATGGTAAAGCTGCCGGTGACGGTATTGGTGAGCAAACACAGGATACAGACTTTATACTTCGAAGGAGCAATGATCTCATGGGGAAAAAGGTTTTTTTGGCAGGGTTCGTTATTTCGTTGATGCTGTCTATGCATGCATATGGTTTTGCTGCAGCCGAAAGTCAGCCTGCAATCATGCTGAACGGTACGGCAATTGAGGCTGCCGCCTCTGTTGACGGAGGAAATGTTTACCTGCCGCTGCGGGCGGTCGGTGAAGCGCTCGGATATGAAATACAGTGGTCGGGGAAGGATAAAACGATTTCCGTTTCCAGACCCGAGAAAGATATAATAATTGATTTGAATAACTATAAAATAACCGCAAATGACCATGCTTATTATATGAGCGGGGATTACACCATCATCGGAGACAGTACGTACATGGGGCCGGATTTCTTCTCTGAAAACTTTGGGCTTACAGTACGGTGGGACAGGCAAAACGGCATCGTTCAACTTGAAAATGTAAAAGAGAATGCAATTTCCATAAAAACAGTAAAAGAAGCTTCTGATACCGATACAATCAAAATAGCTTTGCAGTGCCCTCAAATTGACGGTTTGGCTGACAAAACCGTGCAGGACAGGATAAACGCAGTCTTCAGCAAATTAGCCGTGGATGCCAAAAATGAAGGACTGAAAAATGCCGATGAAATGGAAAAGGCCATAGCGTCCGGGTATGGCGGCAGCCCAAACAAGTGTGAAACCTATTTTGACTACAGGCTGAAATACAATCAAAACGAACTGTTGAGCGTTGTTTTTCTCGATTACCAGTATACCGGAGGGGCACATGGACTGACGGTGCAAAGCTCCCATACCTTCAACCTGAAAACGGGTGAAGAATACAAGCTTAAGGATCTGGTAAAAAGTGATGCGGACTATGTTTCTTTCATCAGCAAGGCCGTGAAGAATGAGATCGATGCGCGGGTAAAGGAAGGCGTCCTGCCTGATTATGCAATTGCGCCCTTTGAGGCCGTCAGAGAAGACCAGGACTTTTACCTGTCCAATAATGCGGTCGTGGTCTATTTCCAGCAGTATGAATATTTTCCTTATGCCGCCGGTATACAGGAGTTCCCGGTCGAATTTTCAGCATTGAAAGATCTGCTGAGGCCCGAATTCGGTTTTTTGCACAATGAATAAAATAAAGCTTCTAACAACCTACGAAACGAGGATAGCCAAGGAAGGAAAGACATGGTTATGGGTAGTTAAAAGCCTGCTGTTAATTGCTGCCGCAGCATTGTTGTTGGGTTTATTCCAGCGGCGGTACCATTATTTCAACCTGCCCCGCTTGGATCCACAGGGGCTGGTTGAACAGCGCTGTGTTGTCGAGAAGGTTGTTCTGGACAGCGACAAGGACGGTGACGGCATCTACGACCTGGACGATATTGTCCAGGGGGCGCGCAAGGACCTGGAGGCGAGGCCCTTATATAAGGACGCCTATTATGCGGGAGGGTACCCGCCTGAAAACGAGGGCGTTTGCACCGATGTGATCTGGCGGGCGCTGCAAAACGCGGGCTACGACTTAAAGCGCATGATGGACCGGGATATACAAGCTCATCCGGACGATTACCCCCGTGTGGCAGGCACGCCCGAACCCAATATCGATTTCCGCAGGGTGCCGAACCAGGAGGCCTTTTTCAAAAAATACGCCGAACAGTTGACCACTGAGATTAAACCGTGGGATGCGGAAAATTTAAAGCAGTGGCAGGGCGGCGACATCGTGGTGTTCGGCCCGTCTAACGACCATGTAGGTGTGGTTTCGGACAAGAGGCGGGCGGACGGAGTGCCTTTCCTGATCCATAATGCCGGACCCTCGACCAGGGAGGATAACGGACTTCTCTCCTGGCCTTCCCCTTTGAAATATCACTTTCGTTATCCTAAAGCAAACTGAGAATAAAAACGTGTAAACGCTGGTTATCTTTTTTCTGAGCCTTTAAGGCTGGCGCCATGCCATAAAATCACGGCAGGAGACATAACCGTAAAAACCGAAGAGATCCTCTCCTTCGGAAAACAGGTCCAATACCTTTTCCGGCTCCCCGCCGTCTGTTCCGATGATCCAGAGGGAGTTGTCCCGTACGTACAGGATGCGGTCTCCATCTTTGGACCAGGTTGGCTGGTACACGCCCGTTCCGGCGGCCGTCAGAAGATGAGCGCCGGAGCCGTCCGCATTCCGGAGCCAGAGTGTGCGCGTTGCCACCCAGTCAGCCAGTTCCTCCGGTTTGCTAAAGCCCCACACGTCGTAGCCCAGGTCCTTGGCGGCAACGAAAGCGATCCGGCGGCCGTCCGGAGAAAAAGAGGGAGCGATTGAGACGCTGCCTTCGGGATTGCTCAGTTCCCGGACGCTCCCCGTTGCCAGGTCTATAGTCGACAGGCTCTTTCCGGCCCAGACTGTACGCCCTCCTCCCGATACCATTACCAGGTTCCCCTGCGGCGACAGGGACTGCCAACCGCGGTGGGCAAGCCCGCTGGTGAGAAGCTTAGGTTCGGTCTCATCTAAACGAAGGCTCAACAGGCCCATCCCGTCAGCCGCCAGGGAAGCTGAGTGGAGTGGATCCAGCCAGTACAGCACCCCTTGACCGTCGGGCCACCAGGAGGTAACCCGTATCCCGGCTTGAGGGGCCACCAGCCGTTCAATAGGCTGGCCGCCGTCCACCTCAATTGTATAGAGCGCATCGCTGCGGTTTTGAGGCTCCTCCGACGGCAGCGTAATATTGTATGCCAGAATTTTGCCGTCAGGCGACCAGGCAAAATTATACGTTTCCTCAGACTGGACCAGCCGGCTTGGTTCACCTTCCGCAGGTACCAGCCAGACGCCGTCCCGCATGGCTACCGCCAGCATGTCAGAGGCGGGCGACCAATAAAAACTATCGCGGCCGGCCAACCCGGGCAGTCCCTGAACCTGGTGGAGCGATGAACCGTCCCGGCGTATCAGCCAGAGCTGGCCGCTATCGGAATCCGGGTCGGTTACGCGGATAAACGCCAGCCACTGGCCGTCATACGACCAGGCGGGTTGCAGCGCTTTGCCGGACACGGTCAGTTGCTTGACCTCTCCCGTTTCGCTATCAAGCGTGTAGAGCAAACCCTGCCGGATGAAGGCCAGGTCGCCTTGATCCTTGAAGGCGGCTGTGTTCACATCCGGTGGGTTGGGTATTGAATTATTGGCAGCAGATGAACTTCCCGGTTCCGCCTCCTGGATAGGCGAGGCGACAGCCAGCGTCTGTAAAGTGCGGTTTAGAATGGCCGCCAGCTCCGCACGGGTTATTTCCCGTTCAGGTCCGAATTCGTTGCCGGTGTACCTCATGATACCGGTGTTAAAGACAAAACTCATGTCGGATTGTTGTTTTTGGGTCAAATCAGTTGTATCGAGATAATTCGGCCACATCATGGTGGTAATAACCGATAGCTTTTTTGCTGCAAAAGAGCCGGTTATCGCACTGGCTACATCAGCTCTGGTAACAGCTTCATGGGGTTTGAATTTTCTATCGGCGATATTAAAGATTTGTTCATAGCCAATGATCATTGAAGCCTGACTGTACCATGAATCATTATCCACATCGTCATATAAGTCAGAAGGGACAGGCGCTTTTATGAAATCTAAATCGTCAAAATTCAAATCAAAGGTTTTAACCAAACAAACAGCTAGTTGTGCCCGGTCAACAATTTCGTCCGGGCTGAATTTGTTATCTGCCGTGCCAATCATAATGCCTTTTTCGTAAACGGCTTCAATATCAGCCAAAGCCTGGTGCGACGCAATGTCGTCAAAGGGCGTCCGGGCCAGACCTGCCTCCGGGGCAATTAGAAGAGTTGCTGCCAACAAAAACATAAACAAAGCTCTTTTCATTCTGTTCGCCTCTTTTACATGAGTTTACATGTTGGACGATAGAAAGCATGAAGTGGTTCACATTATCGCAGAGACGTCTCCATAAGCTGCGGCTCTTCTCCCACGATTTTATACTGGCGCTCTTCTACGATTACCTCAAGGTTTCCGGCCTGCACTTTCACGTGTGGCCGGACGGCAGGTTCGTGGATATCTGCGGCTACCGGACGGAAAGATTAAGCCTGCCGGAGTTATCTGTCGCTCAGCAGCAAGACCGCCCTCTCTACGAAGAAGAGAAGGGGAAAATCATTGCTGCCGCTAGGGGTGCAATATCCACCTACATCGAGCATTATTACCGTTTGAGAAACCTGGATGAGCAGGCACTGAAGCAAGAGTTGAGCCGGTACTACATGGACACCCGGGAGCCGGTGGAACAGGTGGCGTTAACCGATACCTATGAGGAACTCAGAAACAGGTCCATGGTACCCTATCTGCGGTCCGGCGCCTACCATCTCAGCGGAAAAATAAAATCGATGTTATTTCTCACGGTATAACGAGATGTAAAAGGTATTTCCACTATAAACAATAGCTTTACGGGAGAAATTAAGAAACTTTTAAGAAATCTATCCGTTTTTTTGTTAGCCAGGCCATTTATAGTATGACTAAGGTTCACGGGTTTACGGGTTTCGGGGTGAAAGGTGGTGATATACGTGGAAAAACAACGGGTCCTGGTGGTAGATGATGACCGGGAGATAGTGAATGCGATCGCTATTAACCTGCTAAATGAGGGTTACGCGGTACTGAAGGCCTATGACGGACTGCAGGCGCTCGATATGATTAGCACTCAGAGCGTGCATTTGATTATTCTAGATGTGATGATGCCAAAACTGGATGGGCTGTCGACTATGCTCAAGATCCGCACGGAAAAAAACATCCCCATCATTATTTTGTCAGCCAAGTCTGAGGATACGGATAAAGTGCTGGGTCTTTCGATGGGCGCTGATGATTATGTCACCAAGCCGTTTAATAGACTGGAGCTTATGGCCAGGGTAAAGTCTCAGCTAAGGCGTTATCTAAGCCTGGGGGATGTCAACGTGCAGGCCAGGCCGAACCTCCTGCAATCGGGCGGGCTATGTTTCGATCTGGAAAACCACACGTTAATGCTTGATGGCGATTTGGTAAAGCTGACCGCCAAGGAAACCAAGATCATGGAGTTATTAATGCGTTCACCGGGACGGATCTTTCCCGCCGAGGAGATTTATGAGCGGGTCTGGGGAGAAACAGCTTATGGAGTGGAAAACACGGTCATGGTACATATTCGCCGGATCCGGGAAAAAATTGAGATAAACCCGAAAGAGCCTAAATACTTAAAGGTGGTATGGGGCATTGGATACAAAATTGAGAAAATCTAAACCTTTTACAGCCTGGCTGTGTTTTTTTCTGGCCGTAAGTATTATTAGCGGCCTTTTTATAACCGGTTTGTCTGCCTTAGCGCAATTTAATGGAAGTGTAGATGCTTTGAAAGCTCCATTTACAGACTATAAAAGAAGTATCGCCTTCAAAGAGCGAACCGGTAACTATTTTCGCGAACTCTTCTATCTGGTGGCTTATCCTTCTACAGATCCTCATCGCAAGGAAGGGACTATAAAGTATTTAGATAATGAAGGGGAAAATCTGATATATTATGCGGTTAACAAAGATAGCGGTCTATTGGTAAAAAATATCGAAGGTGACTTGCCGCAAATTTCAGGCGCAGAAATGATGCCGGACTTGCCGGCCGGCTATAAATATTATTGGTATTTTGACGGGAAAAAGGTATGGGTGATTGAAGACGGGCAACCGGTCGATGTCGAGCGGTTGGATAGCGGCTACCGGAACATTATTCCAGGGGAATACACCGATAAAACTGCTGAGTTGGTCAATAGTGAAGTCTTCATGGCCGTCAAAGATACCCTGGTGAAAAACCCGTACGGACATTCTCAATATTATATGGAACAGCAATTTATGAGGGTCCTTGGTTGGACTTATATAGCTCTTCTGGTATTGGGAATTTCATTATTAATTTATACGATAATCAAACGCCGGGAGAAGCGGGAATTTGACCGAAAATTGGCCTCCTGGTCAGGAAATATTTGGTTGGAAGTTAAGATAGTGCTTTCCCTACTGGTTTTAAGCCTGGCTGTGGCTGTGGGACTTTCCCCTAATTATTCCGGGGGGTATAGTTTTGCATTTGAGTGGGTGTGCGGTATTGTTTTGGTCAGTGGTTTTACGCTGATTGGCCTTTGGTGGTTTTACCTGATGCTTGTCGATCTAATCTTCAACGGTAAAAACTTTTTTACCCACAACTCAATCAATGCCCTTTTAACCTGGTACCGTAAATATGAAAGCAGGTATTCCTGGCAAAAGTCGATGCTAAACCGGGCGTATTTGCTGGTGGCCGTCGAGGCGGTTATGGCGTTAATGTCGGTCATGTTTTTACTGACGGGCATAAACGGTTCAGACGAGTTGGCGTTACTGGCGGCCTTATTAATAGCAGGCGCGGGTATATACCTTATTTACCGGTATCTGAAACGCTATGACGAGACATTGAGCGATCTGGGCAAGCTGATGGACCACGTTGAACTTGTCAAGAATGGTGATATGAAAACCAGGCTGGAGGTTCCGACGGATTCCAATGTTTACCCTGCCGCGCAGAACCTTAACTCTATCCAGGAGGGTATAGGTATTGCCGTCGCCGAAAAGATAAAATCTGAACGCATGAAAATAGACCTCATAACTAATGTATCGCATGATTTAAAAACTCCGCTGACTTCTATCATCAGCTACGTGGAACTTTTAAACCGGGAAGAAGGCCTGCCCGAACAGGCCAGTGATTATGTAAAAATTCTATCGCAGAAATCGGAACGCCTGAAGAATATCATCCAGGATTTATTCGACCTTTCCAAAGCGAACAGTGAGAATATTAGCCTGGATATGGAGCAACTTGATTTCGCCCGGTTGATTAAACAAACCCTGGCAGATATGGAGGAGTCAATAAATGGCTCCGGCCTCACTTTTCGGCTCAACATCCCTGATGAGCCTGTGTATATAGTAAGTGACGGCAAAAAGCTGTATCGGGTCTGGGAAAACCTGATTACAAATGCTCTGAAATATTCTCTGTCCGGCACAAGGGTATATATCGACCTGACCGCGGATGGAGAAAGCGCCTGGGCCGCCATCAAAAACACCGCCAACTATGAAATGAACTTTAGCGCAGACGAAATACTGCAGCGCTTTGCGAGAGGAGACGCTTCCAGAACCAGCGAAGGTTCCGGGCTTGGGCTACCCATCGCCCAGAGCTTCACCCAGATCTGTGGCGGCCGTTTCAACATTAAAATTGATGGCGACTTATTTAAAGTCGAACTATGTTTTAAACAATTAGATATAACCTGAAAGGAGATTCCAATGGAACACCCGGTTCTCGATCTGTTTCATCCGCTTATCCGCAAGTGGTTTGCCGATAAGGTGGGCATGCCCACCGATATTCAGATCCAGGCCTGGCCCCGCGTCGCCAAAGGCGAGCATGTCCTGATCACAGCTCCCACGGGCAGCGGCAAAACCCTGACCGCCTTTCTCTGGGCGCTGCAAAAGCTAATTACCGGGGATTGGCCGGGTAGCCGGGTACGGGTCCTGTATGTTTCGCCCCTGAAGGCCCTCAACAACGATGTGCGGCGCAACCTGTTGAAGCCCCTCCAGGAGTTGCGGGCGTATTTTGCAGGGGCGGGTGAGCTGTTTCCCCCTGTCCGGGTACTCACCCGCAGTGGCGACACTCCGCAAAACGAGCGCCAGCAGATGCTGCGCAAGCCGCCCGAGATCCTGATCACCACACCCGAGAGTCTCAACCTGCTGCTTAGTTCCAAAAACAACCGCCTGATTTTAAACGGTGTGGAAACGGTTATTCTGGACGAAATCCACGCCGTCCTGGACAGCAAGCGGGGCACCCACCTGATCACGGCTGTGGACCGGCTTGTCCCTCTGGCGGGAGAATTCCAAAGGATCGCCTTATCCGCCACGGTCCGGCCCCTGGAACCGGTGGCCGATTTTGTAGGCGGCTTTAAAACACGGCAAGCCGGTGAGGATTACCATTATGAGAAGCGGCCGGTGGTTATTTTGAGGTCGGCCGTCAAAAAACACTATCACTTAACCGTTGAGGCTATTGAACAGAACAATGGCGGGTTGGAGGAGGCAGAGCAGGACGCCTTCTGGCAGGCCCTGGCTGCCGCCTTGACGAAGGTGATTCGCGAAAACACCGCCACCCTGGTGTTTTGCAACAACCGCCGCACGGTGGAAAAACTGACCCGCTATATCAATGATGCCGCAGGCGAGCCCCTGGTCTATTCCCACCATGGCTCACTGGCCAGGGAACTCCGCCTGGCGGTGGAACACAAACTTAAAAACGGTGAACTGAAGGGGATCGTGGCCACCAATTCCCTCGAATTGGGAATCGATATTGGGGAACTGGACGCGGTGGTTTTGGTGCAAACCCCGCCCTCGCTGACTGCCGCCGTCCAGAGGATCGGCCGGGCCGGCCACGGGGTGGGCCAGGTGAGCCGGGGGATTTTGTTTCCCATTTGCGGACGCGATTTTGTGGAAGCCGCGGTGGCTTCATGCAGCCTGCCCGGGGCCGAGATCGAGTCCATCACACCTGTTGAAGCGCCCCTGGATGTGCTGGCGCAGGTGCTTTTGTCCATGACCGCCGCCCAGACCTGGGACGTGGATGAACTTTACGCCTTTCTCAAGACCAGCTATCCCTATCGCAACCTGTCCCGGAAGAGTTATGACCTGATGCTGGAAATGCTGGCGGGCCGCTACGCGGACCCCCGCCTGCGCGAACTTAAACCGCGGATTATCTGGGATAAACTTGACCGTACAATCAAAGCCCGTGAAGGTGTGGCCCGCTTGGTTTACCTGGGAGGCGGCGCCATCCCCGACCGGGGTTACTATGATCTCCGCCTGACGGACACCAAGGCCAAGATCGGTGAGCTGGATGAGGAGTTTGTCTGGGAACGGAGCGTGGGCGAAACCTTCATGCTGGGCAACCAGGTCTGGCGGATTATACGCGTTACGCACAATGATGTGGAAGTGGTTCCCGGTGATCAGACAATCAACATCATCCCCTTCTGGCGGGCGGAAGAGCAAAACCGGGATTTCTTTTATTCCGAAAAAATAGGCCTCTTTTTGGAAGAGGCGGAGCAAAACCTGGAAACGGAATCCTTCGCGCGTCGACTGGCGGCCGAAAACACCTGGTCCGCGTACGCGGTGGAGCGGCTTATTGAATTTCTCAAACTGCAAAAAGAAGCGACGGGCCAACCCTTGCCCCACCGCCATCATATTTTAATTGAACACTTTGCCGACCCCCTGAACACGGCGGACAGCAAACAGGTTATTATGCATACTCTTTGGGGCGGTAAAGTCAACCGGCCTTTTGCCATGGCTTTGGCCGCCGCCTGGGAGCGAAAGTTCGGCTACCCCCTGGAGATTTATGTCGGCAATAACAGCATCATGTTAATGCTGCCCCACAGTTTTGCGCCGCAGGATCTTTTCTCCCTGGTCCCGCCACAAAACCTGGAGAATCTTTTGCGGAGCAAATTGGAAAGCTCGGGCTTTTTCGGAGCGAAATTCCGGGAAAACGCGGGACGCGCCTTGCTTTTACCCAGGGCCAATTTCAAAAAGCGCATGCCCCTGTGGCTCAACCGCCTCAGGGCCAAAAAATTGATGGCGGCGGTCACCCCATATGCCGATTTCCCGATCATGCTTGAGACCTGGCGCACCTGCCTCAAGGACGAATTCGATTTGGAAACGGTCAAACAACTGCTGGACGAAATAAACGACGGCCGGATCAGGATAAGCGAAACGGTTACCCACCAGCCGTCTCCCTTCGCGTCTGATGTGATCTGGCGCCAGACCAACAAATACATGTATGAAGACGACGCCCCTTCTTCCGATCAGCAGTCGGGTTTGAGCCGGGAGCTGTTGAAAGAGCTGGTGTATTCACCCCATTTACGGCCCGAAATCCCGGAGGCCTTGGTCCGGGAATTGGACGGCAAACTCAAGCGGACCGCCCCGGGGTACGCGCCCGCCGATGGGGAGGAACTATTGCTCTGGATCAAAGAACGCCTTTTCATTCCCGCTGATGAAGCGGCCTCCCTCTTCGCCGCCATGGAACGGGATCACCAGTCAACCGATCACAGTTTAACCATGGAAAAGGTTAAGCGCACCCTGGGGGGCAAGGTGGCCTGGCTTCACCTGCCGGGAGCGGAGCAGCCGGGCTTGTGTGCCCTGGAAATCCTGCCCAGGATCGCCTCCGGCCTGGGTGTCGGTTTTTCCGATCTTACCCTGCGCCCTTTGATCTCTCAGGCAGCCGGCCAGCTGTCGGCAGGCTTGAGCAAGGCTGCCGCCCTATTTGAACAGGAGACGGCCGCGGAGTCCGGGGAGTTCAAAAGCGATACCGCCCTCTTTGTGAACCAGTGGTTGTCCTATTACGGCCCCGTGCCCCGGGATTTTGTCGGCCGGCGCCTTGGTCTGCCGGCCAAAGTTTGCGCAGCCGTGCTGGCCACCCTGCTGGAAGAGGAATGTATCGTGGCGGATGTGCTTACTCAGGGAGCCGGCGAAAAAGAAATATGCGACCGGGAAAATTTGGAGCGCCTGTTTACGATGGCCAGGCGCGCCCGCCGGCCGGAATTCAAGCCTTTGCCGGTGACCGCGTTGCCCTTGTTTATGGCAACCTACCAGGGGGTTGTGGAAAAAGGGACGACCATGGAGGATTTACAAGGACGCCTGGAACAATTGTTTGGTTATGTCGGCCAGGCCCATCTTTGGGAGGAAGCCATCCTGCCCGCCCGCATGGAGCCCTATTATACCGCCTGGACGGACAGCCTCATGCAAAACAGTGATCTGATCTGGTTTGGTCGCGGCAACAAGCGGGTAGGGTTTTGTTTGCGCGAAGATTTGGAGTTGTTCCCTCCCGGCGAAGAGCGTCAGGAAGAAGATGATGAAGCGCAGGCCCGGTCTCTTTTTCCGGACCCGTGGGGCAAATACGATTTCTTCGCGCTCAGCCGGCATACGGGTTTGCCCAGTCATGATCTGGCCCGAAGGTTGTGGCGGCATGTTTGGCGGGGCAGCATCACCAACGATAGTTTTGCCGTGTTGCGCAGGGGTATCCTGACTAAATTCACACCCCTCCAGGTGGAAGGCAACCGTGGTTTCGGCCGCCAGGCAGGATACAGCCGCTGGTCTGCTTCACGTCCTTTACAGGGCAACTGGTATGCCTTGCCGGAAAAAGAAGAGCGGGATCCCGTCGAGCGGGAAGAACTGGTCAAAGATAGGATCCGCCAGCTTTTTTCCCGCTACGGCGTGCTTTTCCGCGAACTGGTCCAGCAGGAATTGCCCGAGATGCAGTGGCGGCGGATTTTTCGCACGCTGCGCCTCATGGAGTTTTCCGGGGAGATTTATGCCGGGCATTTTTTTGAACAAATCACCGGTTTGCAATTTGCTTCCCCGGAAGTAAACCGTTTTTTGCGCAAAGGATTGAACAAGGAGAGTATTTATTGGCTGAACGCTGCCGACACGGCATCGCCTTGCGGGCTAAAACTTCCCGGTTTGGACGAAGAGCTTCCCGCCCGCCTGCCGACCAATTTTGTCGTGTTTCACGGCGCCCGGTTGAAAATGGCGGCCAAACGCAACGGCAAAGAGCTTTTGATCAAAGCCGGGCCCGATGATCCGGCAATACCCGCGTATTTCGCCTTTTGTAAAACTCTCTTAACCCGTGAGTTTAATCCATTAAAAAGTGTGGCGGTGGAATCCATCAACGGCCTGCCGGCCCTGGAAAGCCCCTATAAAAAGGCTTTACAAGGGATTGGCTTTACCGGTGAGTATAAAAGTCTGGTATTGAGACGGCAATATTAGGCCGGGGTGTGTCTGCGAGAAGTTAAACTTACCTCGGAATAAGTCCCTCCCGAAATGAAATCTCTGCAGAAAAATACGGGCAGGGAAAAAACGGAGAGTGAAAATGATTTTGAAATACAAAAGGACGAAGGTGTTTGGTTCCGTTCTTACTGTCTTATTTGCGGGGAGCATCGCACTTATGGGTTGTACCGGAGTGATGGCTCCTAATAGAGCCATGCCGCAGGCCAAGCTCAACCCGGATTCCGCCCTGCCTGCGCTCGTCTGGCCGGGCGATAAACCACAATTGCCCGAATTCACTGCATGGGAGTACATTGTGCAGCCCGAGCCTCCGGTGGATGTAGAGGAGCTGTTGGCGCGCATATGGGAAGGCAAAGAATACGAGTCTTACGACCATGGAGAGTATGGGATGTATTACCGTCTTCCTCTCTATCAGAGCAAGTATGGAAGATTCCGTGAGGAATTGGACACATACGGCAACGGTTTTTCATATCGATGGGAAATCAACGAGAACTATCCCAAACGAAGAGTGATGGATAAATCTCCCGAACAAGCATTTAAGGAGGCCGGCGCATACGCGCGCGAGTTCCTTGGGGACGATCGATATACAGAGTATCCTCTGCCGTTTGTGGCGCCGGTTGACGAGGACGGCACACAGATCAATCATTTTTATGAATTCAACTGGGAGCACCGGATTGATTCCATCCCCGTGCACAGGGAAGGGCTGTACCTTCGTGTCATCCCAGAGGGCATACCGCAACTCCGGCTGAGTTGGAGCACTTTTGCGCCGCTGGACACCGAGCCGCAATACCAGCCACTGACCTTTGACGAAGCGCTGTTTTCGCTCAACTATGTACGCAGCTTCATCGATCCGCACAAATGCAGCGAACATAGCTCGGACGACTTCCTCGTTTTGGCGCAGGCGGTATACAGCAATGCGTTTTCGGCTGACCCTGTTGTTTACCGGCCGGTATGGGAGTTCACTCTGTCGCGCAGCAGCAAAAAATCTTACCGGTTCCCAATACTCGTGGACTGCCTGACGGGTAAGGTGTCAAGCGACCACGACGGTATCGTGGAGTCTTATTTGAAGGACCGTCTTACTCTCTAGACTGGTAACCTCCAAATCAGCTTTTTGATTAATTTTTCTGTTACCGGTTTCCATAAGCTTAAGCTGCGGCTCGTCTCCCAGACCTATGAGCAAAAACAGGAATGTTTTCATAAAGAGACTTCATCGAGGTGTTTGAATTACACAATTGATATGCTCTAATATTGACAGAATAATGGCTATGGGGGTTGAAAATATGAGCCGGCAGGATAATATCATATCCCCGGTGAAGAATAACACCGCAGGATGAAGCCGCAGAAACCCTGCGGTTTTTCTATCCCCAGTTTTCACTTTTTGGAAGTTTAAATAACTTTTTGTTACTCCCAATTAGTGATGACGCAGTTATTTAAACTGTCACCGGGAAATTCATGTATTTGGGAAGGAAGAGAGATTCTGTAGTTGAATATAAAATAGGTATAAATGCAGTTATCTTTTTAGGAGAACAAAAAGATGTTGCAAAGGGCCCGGGCTATTTTAAAAGAACATTTCGGTTACTCTTCCTTTAAAAAAGGGCAGGAGCAGATTATCGACAGCATATTGCAGGGCAGGGACACTTTGGGGATCATGCCCACAGGCGGCGGCAAGTCCGTCTGTTATCAGCTTCCGGCGCTGTTGTTCCCCGGACTGACCCTGGTTTTTTCTCCCCTGATCTCCCTGATGAAGGACCAGGTGGACGCCCTGGACAGCCTGGGGATACCAGGCGCCTTTATTAACAGCAGCTTGAGCTTTGATCAGGTGGAGGAGCGGATCAACCAGGCTGCCCGGGGGCAATTCAAGCTGCTCTACGTCGCGCCGGAGAGGCTTGAATCAGCCCGGTTTCTGAACAGTATCCGAACCCTGCCGGTTTCTTTGCTGGCAGTGGACGAAGCGCACTGTGTTTCCCAGTGGGGCCATGACTTCCGGCCCAGTTACCGCGCCATTGAGCCGTTTATCAAGGAATTGCCGCGCCGGCCGGTGGTGGCGGCCTTTACAGCGACGGCCACGGCCGAGGTGCGCCAGGATATCGTCAGGATGCTCGGTTTAAGGAATCCAAAAAGTGTCGTAACGGGGTTCGACCGGGAAAACCTTTCTTTTTCGGTGCTCCGGGGGGAAAATAAAAAGGACTTTTTACTTGCTTATCTGGCCAAAAGGAAGGACCAGGCCGGGATCATCTATGCGGCAACCAGGAAAGAAGTGGACAATGTTCATGAATTTCTGTGCAGGAAAGGCTATGCGGCTGGAAGATACCACGCCGGGCTCAGCGACGAGGAGAGAGCCGGCAGCCAGGACCGGTTTCTTTACGACGACATCAGGATTATGGTGGCGACGAACGCCTTCGGTATGGGTATTGATAAATCCAACGTCCGCTATGTAATCCATTACAACCTCCCTAAAAATATGGAAGCCTATTATCAGGAAGCCGGCCGTGCCGGGCGGGACGACGAGCCGGGGGAATGCATCCTGCTTTTTGGGGCGCAGGACACCCAGATCCAAAAATTTCTGATCGAGCAGTCGCTGCTCCCGCCGGAAAGAAAATCAAACGAGTATAAGAAGCTGCGGGCGATGGTGGATTATTGCCATACCCCCCACTGCTTGCGAAAATATATTTTGCAGTATTTCGGGGAGGAGAGCGTCCCGGAAGAATGCGGGAACTGCGGCAACTGCAACGACAATAACGAGCTGGAAGATAAAACGGTGGACGCCCAGATGATCTTTTCCTGCATCCTGCGCATGCGGGAACAGTTCGGCATCACCCTGGTGGCGGAGGTTTTAAAGGGTTCGCAAAATAAAAAAGTGCTGCAGTACGGGTTTGCCAACCTGTCCACTTACGGGCTGATGAAAGACCGCACCATCAAGCAAATCAGTGATCTAGCCAACATTCTAATCGCCGAAGGCTACATCCAGCCAACGGAAGGCCAGTATCCCGTAGCGGCCTTGACACCCCGCGCCTACAGCGTGCTGAAAGGACAGGAAAAAGTATATCTCAAGGCGCGGCAAAAAGAGACGCCGGCTGTCGTGGAGAATGCCCTTTTTGAGCAGCTGCGCGGACTGCGCAGGGAGATTGCGCAAAGGGAAGGGATACCGCCTTACATTGTTTTCGCCGACAGTACCCTGCGGGAGATGTCAAGCCATCTTCCGCAGGAGCAACACGCCATGCTTGCGATCAAAGGAGTGGGCCAAAGAAAATTTGAACAGTATGGCGGAGCGTTTTTGGAACTAATAAGGAAATACGCGGCTGCCAACGGAATTGCGCTCCAACCGGGGAAACCGGCCGGGGAGAAAGCCCGCAAGGATGAAAAACCGAGTCACCTGATTACCCTGGAACTGTACCAGGCAGGTCTCACGCTTAAAGAGATTGCCGGACAGAGGAATTTGAATGTGGTGACCATTCAGGATCACCTCGTCCGGTGCAGCGCGGAGGGACACAACATTGACTGGGACGCCTTTATCCCGCCCGCATATGAAGCCCTGATCCGGCGGAAGATTGAAGAAATCGGCGCCCACAAATTAAAGCCCATCAAGGAAGCGCTGCCGGCTGAGGTGGATTACTTTGCCATTAAAGCCGTGCTTTGTAAAATGGGTCAGGCCGGCTAACGGGTTGAGAGTTAAGAACTTCTCTGAGAAAATTGCTTTTTCTTTCACCGGTTCTGGGACAGCAGTCTATATACCCTTTATATGCTTAGCAATATCACATTCAACTATTTCGTAGTATTTCATGGAATAGTGATTACCGGCTTACTAGTAGCCGCTCTCCTTACTTACAGGGAATCAACAATTCCCGGGAAAACCTCTGCGGTTTTCAAACCATAGGGCTTTTCCCTGGTTTTATATCTTATTAAATATGCGTCGTATATCTTCCGGCAGTGGAGCTTCCAGAACCAGCGGTCCACCGGTTATTGGGTGGAGCAGCCTGATCCGGCAGCAGTGTAAGGCCTGCCTGTTGATTTCTTCCTCACGCCCGCCATAAAGGGTGTCGCCAACCAGCGGGTGCCCGAGATGGCTCATATGCACCCTGATCTGATGGGTTCGCCCGGTTGTCAGGCGCAGTTTTAAAAGCGTATTGCCTGCCAGGTATTCTTCCACGTTATAAAATGTTTGCGCCCGCCTGCCGTCAGGATGAACCATTTGCTTTATTTTGCTGTCCCGGCAGCGGGCTATGGACAGGTCAATAGACCCTTGCTTCTGTGCTACAAGGCCATGTACGACAGCAAGGTATTCCCGCCGCAATTCTCCCGTACCCAGTTGACTTGTCAGCCGGAACCCGGCATGCGCGTGTTTGGCCACAACCACCAACCCGGAAGTATTCCGGTCCAGGCGTGATACGGGACGGAACACCGGTTCCGTGTTATTCTCAATATAGTGGTATAAAACGGCATTAGCCAGGGTGTCCAATGGTTCGTGTTTTAAAGGATGGACCAGCATGTCAGGCGGTTTGTCTACAACCAGAATATGCTCGTCTTCATACACTATGTCGATGGGTATGGGCTGGGGCGGCGCATCGGTAAATTCATCAAAATGCAGATTTACGCAGAGCAAGTCTCCTTCTTGCAGTCGCCGGTTTAGATAAAACGCCTGCCCGTTCACCAGCACTCCGCCAGTCCTCTTCAGCCTGCGAACCATGCCCCGGGAAAACCCCAGGTTTTGTCGCAGAACTTTTTCGGCAGTAAATCCTGCTTCTGTCGTTTTCACCTGATAGTTTAACTTCAATGATATCTGCCTCTATTCTCAAAAATTGGCGAATGAAACGTGCCCAACTGGCTATTCTATAGATAGATTTTACATTTCTTTCTTATCAAAAACCAGTTTCAAAATTAGAACTATTTTAATAACCATCTTGAAATGTTATAATAACCCATTAATTATTAATAATTTGGCAAGGAATACGTTTTAATTATTGCAGGAAAGAAAAGCAGGAGGCCCTGAGTGAAATTAACAATTAGCAACTATCCTAATATTTGGCTTTTTCGATGCGTATGTTATCTTTGATGGTATTCCGCTGGGTTTAGGGTACTTCCATATTGCCCGCTTCTAATTAAGGGAACAAATAAATGATATTGAAAAAATATTTAAAAGCATTCTATAATTAGTAACCAGGATGTTTGTACTGGACATATAACTTAATGTTTGATAGTTTATCGTTGTCATGATTAATTGATTTGCAAACTCCTCAATTACATAATTAATGGAGCATTAATTAAGGGGGCTTTTAGAATGCCGTTTGACGCGACTCAACTAAAAGATTTTCAAATTGCCGAACTGGCCGAAAAAAATATGCCGACAGCTGCCGTCTGGCAAGAGCGACTTGGTTTGGAAAAGGATGAAATAATCCCTTACGGCAGGATTTGCAAGCTGGATTTTATGAAAATCATGGAGCGTTTAAAGGACCGCCCGGACGGTAAATACATCAACGTAACCGCCATTACCCCCACGCCTTTGGGTGAGGGCAAAACAACTACCACCATAGGTTTGGTGGAGGGACTGGGTAAGCGCGGCATGAATGTGGGCGCAGCCATTCGCCAGCCCTCCGGCGGTCCCACCATGAACATTAAAGGGACTGCAGCCGGCGGGGGCAACGCCCTGGCTATTCCCATGACCGAATTTTCCCTGGGACTGACAGGTGACATCAACGACATCATGAACGCCCACAACCTGTGCATGGTCGCTCTTAACGCACGGATGCAGCACGAGCGCAACTACGATGACGCCGAACTGGCCAAACGCAACTTAAGAAGGCTTGACATCGACCCCACCAATGTGGAAATGGGCTGGGTTATCGATTTCTGCGCTCAGGGCCTGCGCAAGATCATCATGGGGATCGGCGGCAGGATGGACGGCTACATGATGGAGTCGAAATTCGGCATCGCGGTCAGTTCCGAATTGATGGCCATTCTTGCTGTCGCCACTGACTTAAAAGACTTGCGGGAGCGCATTGGTAAAATCATCGTTGCTTACGATAAAAAAGGCCAACCTGTGACCACCTCCGACCTGGAAGTGGCCGGAGCCATGACGGCCTTTATGAGAAACGCCATCAACCCGACCCTCATGAGCACGGTTGAGTACCAGCCTGTCCTGGTGCACGCGGGCCCCTTTGCCAATATCGCCATTGGCCAATCGTCCATTATTGCCGACCGTATCGCTTTGAAGATGTTCGACTACAACGTTACCGAAAGCGGCTTTGCCGCCGATATCGGCTTTGAAAAATTCTGGAACGTCAAGTGCCGTTTTAGCGGGCTCACCCCCAATGTATCTGTGATCACGGCTACCATCCGGGCCCTGAAGATGCACGGAGGCGGGCCGAAGGTTGTGCCCGGTCGTCCACTGCCGGAGGAATATCGGAAAGAAAACCTGGAACTACTGGAAAAGGGTATCCCCAACCTGTCGCATCATATCGCCACGGTTAAAAAAGCGGGGATCAACCCGGTTGTTTGCATCAACGCCTTCCATACCGATACCAGGGAGGAAATCGCCATGGTCCGCCGTTACGCTGAACAGGCCGGCGCCCGCTGCGCCTTATCCGAACACTGGCTTAAAGGCGGCGAAGGGGCGCTGGAACTGGCCGACGCGGTGATCGACGCCTGTGCTGACCGTGTTGATTTCAAGCACCTCTACTCGCTGGAGATGCCGCTCAGGCAGAGGGTTGATATAATCGCCAGAGAGGTGTACGGCGCCGATGGGGCTTCGTGGACCACGGAAGCTGAAGCCAAAGCCAGGCGCTTTGAGTCTGACCCGGCTTATGCCGATTTTGCCACCATGATGGTAAAGACCCACCTGAGCCTTTCCCACGATCCCAACATAAAAGGCGTGCCCAAGGGTTGGTTGCTGCCTGTCCGCGACGTGCTGGTCTTTGCCGGGGCCAAGTTCCTCTGTCCTATGACCGGTTCGATCAGCCTGATGCCGGGTACCGGCTCTGACCCGGCCTACCGGAGGATCGACGTCGATGTGAATACCGGCAAGGTCCTGGGTCTCTTCTAGCGCCTATTGCTGAAACAGGACACTCAGAGACCGCTGGCGGATGGTTCAAAAACCGCGGTAGGAGATTGGCCGATACTGCTATTATTATTTACAGGATAATTCCACACGCCGCTATCGCGGCGCCACGTATCATGAAAACACCAGGGGGGGTATAATCCTGTACGGCGCGTCAGCGCCGGACTTGTGTAGCTAGAGTAACATTTGTGCGAATGAACCAATCATGATTTTTCAATCACAAACTACCAGTGAAAATATGCACCCGCATGATCATCTTTAAGCTGATTTTGTTGTAGGTGTGATTTCGATCGGACAAAAACTGCATAGCTTTAAGGGATTTCTACCGCATTCCTTGTGGAGCTGTGTGAATAAATACGCACCTGGATTTGAGGCCCAGCTGCTGCAATGCTATTTTCATATGAATTTGCACCTGCGTTTTTTGGATTCGCTCTGTGAGTTGAACAGCTGTACAGTTGTTTTCAGGGAAACAAAAAAAGGAAGCAAAAGAACCGTCCCCCTGCTTCCTTTTCTGAGTAGATGACTGAATGGAAACAAAGAGGTCTTGGAGGTATGTTGGAATGAACGAGTTATTGCCGCCATGTACCCATGCCTGTCCGGTTAAAACTGACGTGCGCGGCTATCTGGCTGCCGTCGCCAGGCAGGATTACAGTGAAGCCTACCGTTTGATCCGTGCCAACAACCCCTTCCCGTCCGTATGCGCCTGGGTGTGTCCCCATCCTTGCGAAGACCACTGCCGGCGGGGCGATGTGGACGCCTCTTTATCAATCCGCAACCTGAAAAGGTTTGCTGTTGATAAGGCCGGGTCAAATAGCGGGGAAACACTTCGTGCCAGTCATACCGGCAAAAGTGTTGCGATCGTTGGTTCCGGGCCAAGCGGGCTGACAGCGGCTTACGACCTCGCCAACCTTGGCCACACTGTTGTTGTGTATGAAAGAAACCATGCTCCGGGCGGGCATTTTTTAACCTCACTGCCTGTTTACCGGCTTCCTAGAGAAAACCTCCAAAAGGACGTGGAGGCTATACTGGCCACCGGGATAACAGTCCATACCGGAATTGAGGTGGGCAGGGACGTTACTTTAAATGAACTTAAAGAAGAATACGACGCTGTAGTTATCGCCGCGGGGCTGCAGGAAAGCAAAGGACTCCCGCTGCCGGGAGCCGACAATCCGGATGTTTTAAAAGCGCTGCCGTTTATGCGTCAGGCAAACCTGGGCGGGAAACCGGCTATCGGCAGCCACGTACTGGTCATCGGCGGGGGGGACGTAGCGATGGACGCGGCCCGCACAGCGGTCCGGCTGGGGGCCGGGCAGGTAACCGCGGTTTGTATAGAATTTCGAGAAGAGATGCCGGCGCATACCTGGGAGGTTGAAGAGGCGCTGGAAGAAGGTGTCGGCCTCGTCAACGGTTACGGACCGGTTGAAGTCATAGTTGAAGACGGCCGGATTACGGGTCTTAAGGCTCAGAAGGTTAAATCCGTGTTCGATTCCGATGGAAGGTTTAATCCAGCTTATGAGCCCGGCGCCTTCCTAAGCCTGCCATGTGACACAGTCATCCTGGCTGTCGGGCAGGGCCCGGACCAGGAATTTTTAAACGGCAGCGGATTGGAAGTTAGCCCCAAAGGTTTTTTGGTTGCAGACGGAACTTTTCTAAATACCAGTGTTGAGGGTGTGTTTACCTGTGGAGAGGTGGTTAACGGACCGGGCCTGGCGATTGACGCGGTTGCTTCCGGACACAGGGCAGCCAGGGCGGTAAATCAATATTTGTATGGCGCCAGGCGGGTAACCGCGGATACTGCACAGGATGCCATCGGCATACTTCCCGGCGCTGTAGCCGGCCGGGTGCCACAACATGCCCGCGGGGAAATGCCGGTATTGCCGGCTGCTTTAAGAGTTCAAAATTTTGAGCCCTATGAGCTGGGATTAGATGAGAAAACGGCAATTATTGAGGCCGGCCGCTGTCTAAGCTGCGGTCTTGGGGCGCAGGTGCTTGCCGATAAATGTGTTGCCTGTCTGACCTGCCTGAGAGTTTGTCCTTACGAAGTGCCGCTGGTAGAGGGAGCGGCCCGTATGCCTGTGGAAGGCTGTCAGGCCTGCGGGATATGCGCCGCATACTGCCCCGCCGGTGCGATTACTGTAGAGAATTTATATGAACATAAGATAAAAGAAGCCCTTGCAGACCTGCAGGGCAAAGCCCCGTTGGTGATATTTACCGGGCAGGAAAACAGTATAGATGTATTGAAATCAATTGATCCAAAGGCAGTTATGATCAGGGTGCCCACTGTAAGCGCTTTGCAGCTGGAGTGGGTGCTCAGCGCGTTTGAAAACGGAGCTGCCGGGGTTGCGGTCCTGGGCTGCCGGGAAAACTCCAGCCGGCACTATGGCGGGGATGGAGCTTTAAAAGGACTGCTGGCGCGGGCCGAAGGCTTGATGGCAGCTATTGGTTTAGCTCCGGGGCGGCTTTATTACTGTCCGCCTGAGAAGGATGAGGATATGATCACTCTACTGAAAACATTCTATCAGAAACTCCAGCTTTTAAATTAAGCTTATTTAAAAGGCCACATTATTATCCTTTTATGATACCCGTATTTATTAAATATCCCGCTTGAATAGGAGTTAGTTCAACCAAAGGAGTTGAGCGGCTGTGATAATAGCCCGGCAAAAGAATATAAAAGACATCGCGGCTATGGTTGAAGATTGCGAAAAGGTGCTGCTGGTTGGATGTGCCGGATGCGTGACCGTGTGTCTGTCCGGCGGTGAGAAAGAGACTGAAATACTGGCTTCTGCCCTGCGGATTATGAGGAAGCTGGCCGGAAAGCCGCTGGCAACCTCGACTTACATAGCTACCAGGCAATGCGACCCCGAGTTTCTAAGCCCACTGGACGGGCTGGTGGGAGAGGCGGACGCTGTCATTTCACTTGCCTGTGGGGTTGGCGTGCAGTACCTGGCTGAGAAATACCCGGATAAATGGGTGGTCCCCGCTCAGGATACCCTTTTTGCCGGGGGGGCGACAGAACACGGCAGGTGGGATGAAAAATGCGGCCTGTGCGGAGACTGCATCCTGCACCGGACCGGTGGGATTTGTCCCGTTATCCGCTGCGCCAAAAGCATCCTGAACGGCCCCTGCGGCGGTTCGCAGCATGGCAGGTGTGAAATAGATAAGGACGTGGCATGCGCCTGGCAGCTAATTTATGACCGCATGAAGGCGCTGGGCAGGCTGCAGGACTTGACCGCCGTCCAGCCGCTGAAGGACTGGTCAAAAGCCAGGGACGGGGGGCCACGAAAGGCTTTGAGAGAGGATTTGATGGCAAGGTGAAATATTTAAGCAAGCTGCAGGCCATACTGGAAGGCGGACACTTTGCTGTCACCACTGAAATCGGGCCACCGAAGCATGCCGGCGCGCATGGTCTAAAATATACCGCGCAAATCTTGAAAGATTTCGTGGACGCTGCCAATATCACCGATAACCAGACCGCAATTGTCCGGCTCTCCAGTATCGCCGCCGGTGTGCATCTCCTCGCCAACGCTCTGGAGCCGGTGGCGCAGATGACCTGTCGTGACAGGAACCGTATTGCCATCCAGTCCGACCTGCTGGGAGCTTACAGCCTTGGCATGCGGAACTTGCTCTGTATATCCGGAGACCACCAGCAATTTGGCAACCACCCTACGGCAAAGAACGTCTATGATCTGGATTCTATTCAGCTGGTTAACCTGATGAGCAGAATGCGGGACGAAAAGCAGTTCTTTTGCGGTGAAGAGATTAAAGAATACGAGCCAAGGTTTTTCATCGGCGCGGTGGCCAATCCCTTTGCAGACCCTTTTGAATACAGGGTTGACCGGCTGGAGAAGAAGATTAAGGCGGGAGCCCAATTTATCCAAACGCAGGGTGTCTTTGATATGGAGCGCTTTGAGCGCTTTATGGAGCTGGTCCGGGCAAGAGGCCTGGACCAAAGGGCTCATATTTTGGCCGGAGTAATCCCTCTGAAAAGTTGGCGGGCGGCTAAATTCATGCAAACACAGGTAGCCGGGATGATTGTGCCGGACGCCCTGGTGGACAGGCTAAAAAATGCGGCTGACCCCCCAAGCGAGGGAGTGGCTGTCTGTATTGAGCAGATCAAATACATCAGGGAAAATATCAAGGGCGTGCATGGTGTCCATATCATGGCTATAGCCTGGGAAGATATTGTTCCCGAGATTGTAAAACAGGCCGGCCTATACCCGCGGCCGGAGGTTGTGTTGGATTAATCCAGAGGATAAATTGTCAATAATATATATGTCATCCAGTTAGTGTAAATATTCACTTGATTTCATCCTCTGCCGGCGCCGCGTCAGGGTATATGGGCGCCTAATAAAAGACAAGGAGGAACCGTTTTCGAATGTCAAAGATTATCGATGGTAAAGCCGTCGCAGTTATAGTCCGGGGGGAGAATAAGGCAGAGATAGCGAGCCTGAAAGAAGAGGGGCTTAACCCCAAATTAGCGGTCATCCTGGCCGGAGATGACCCTGCTTCGGTAATATATACCCGTTCTATTGAAAAAGCCTGTATAAGCGCCGGCGCTCTTTTTGAAGCGTTTTCCTTTAAAGACGCCGGGGATGAGGACGAAGTCGTCGAGGTTATAAATAGGCTCAATATGGATAATTCTGTCCACGGGATTATGATCATGCTGCCGCTGCCGAAGAGGATGAACAAGCAGAGAATTCTTGAGGCTGTCTCACCCTTAAAGGATGTGGATGGCGTACACCCTCTAAACCGCGCTTACAATCTCAGCAATAATGAGGGACTATTTCCTTCCACACCACAGAGCTGCATTGAATTAATGGTGCGCAACGGCCTCCCCATCGAAGGTAAACATGCTGTCCTGGTCGGGCGGGGAGAGTCGGTTGGTAAACCTCTCATTTATATGCTTCTGAACCAAAATGCGACGGTAACCATCTGTCATACCAGGACCCGCGATCTTGCATACCACACCCGGCAGGCCGACATATTGATCGCCGCCGCAGGTATAGCCAAGATGATCACTGCTGATATGGTTAAACCCGGCGCCATTGTGGTAGACGTCGGTATCAACGAAATGCCGGACGGCGGCATCTGCGGAGATGTCGATTTCGAAAACGTCCTGCCGGTAGCCGGCGCCATCAGCCCTGTCCCGGGTGGAGTCGGCAGTCTTACTACCGCGCTGATTATAAAAAACCTGCTTAAGGCGATCAAGCTCAGCAAGAAAAGACATTAACTGAGATTTTTCTGAAAAGTCTTGTTTTTATATGCTAGTATGGAGTATTATAGGAGGCAAAGCAATGAGTGGCATGTTTGACTGTTCATTCAGGAAAGTATTGGCCGCCGCGGCTTCTGACGCCCCGACCCCGGGGGGAGGCAGTGTTTCCGCCCTGGTGGGCGCATTGGGTGTGAGCATGGCGGCCATGGTAGGCAACCTCACCTACGGCAAGTCCCAGTATGCGGCTGTCGCAACTGAGATTAAGGATATTACCGGCAGGGCTTACTTTACTATGGCCAGACTGGAAAAATTAATGGAAGAAGATATAGCGGCCTTTGACAATTTTATGGCTGCCTATCGTCTGCCAAAGGGTACAACCGAGGAAAAGGACAAGCGTGAAGAGGCTCTCCAGAAGGCCTTGCGAGGCGCAACAGAGACTCCGCTTGAGATTGCCGTGACATTACTGGAAGCGCTGGCGATTACTGCCCAGTTATCCAGGATCGGCAATAAAATGGCCATCAGCGACGCCGGAGTTGCCGCCTATGTGTGCGAGGCCGCGGTACATGCAGTTCTTTTAAATGTCGAGATCAACCTGTCTATGGTCAGCGATGCGGGGTTCGCGTCACAGGCCCTGGAAGAGAAGGAAAGAATCGCCGGAGAGGCCCGCCGGTTGAAAGAACAAGCTGTAGCGGTGGTAAAAGAAAGAATGAAGGGATAATACAAAGAAGAGTGATTAAGATGTACGAAATTATTGAAAAAGAAGAGCTGGGAGCTTCCATCAAACTAATTAAGATCCAGGCCCCGTTGGTAGCCGCAAAAGCGTTGGCTGGTCAGTTCGTTATCCTGCGTGTCCATGAAGAAGGTGAGCGGATACCCGTAACCATAGCGGATTTTGACCGGGCTGCAGGGACCATTACCTGTGTTTTCCAGGAGGTGGGCAGGACCACCAAAGAGCTGGGCACATTCGAGGCGGGAGACTGTCTCAAGGACTTTGTCGGCCCGCTGGGCGTCCCGTCCCATATTCAGAATTACGGCCGGGTGGCCTGCGTCGGCGGCGGGGTGGGGGTTGCTCCCGTTTACCCTATTGCCAGGGCGCTTAAAGAAGCCGGGAATGAAATTATCAGCATTATCGGGGCCCGTAATAAAGACCTCATTTTCTGGGAAGACCGCATGGGGGCCGTATCGGACGAACTGCTGGTGGCCACCGACGACGGCTCTTATGCGCGCAAGGGCTTCGTGACCGACCTGCTCAAGGAAGTCATTGAAGACAAAGGAATTGACCTGTGTCTTGCCATCGGGCCCCTGCCCATGATGCGGGCGGTGTCCGACCTGACCAGGAGATATGGAGTCAAGACCGTGGTCAGCATCAACACCCTGATGGTTGACGGTACAGGTATGTGCGGCTGCTGCCGGGTGACCGTGGGCGGCGAGACCAGGTTCACCTGTGTTGACGGCCCTGAATTTGACGGGCACGAGGTGGATTTTGTAGAATTGGCCCGCCGCTCCGCAGTATATAAAACGCAGGAAAAGCTTTCCCTGGACCTGTATGACGAAAAAGGGCCCAGGCATGATCATCAGTGCAGATGCGGGGGTGAAGAGTAATGGCTGCGGAAAACGCAAAAAAAGCTATTATCCCCAAAAAGAACCCCATGCCGGCTCAGGACCCCGTGATTCGAGCCGGGAACTTTAACGAAGTTGCCCTGGGCTACAGCGAAGAAGCTGTTATCGCCGAGGCGGAGCGCTGCATCCAGTGCAAAAACGCTCCCTGCCGGCAGGGATGCCCGGTTGATATAGACATTCCCGCCTTTATCAAAAAGGTTGCGGAGCGGGATTTTGCCGGGGCCGGCCAAAAACTCAAGGAAACGAACGCCTTGCCGGCAGTTTGCGGGCGTGTCTGTCCCCAGGAAAACCAGTGTGAAAAGTACTGCACCCTGGGCAAGAAATACGAGCCGGTGGCTATCGGCCGGATTGAACGTTATGTGGCTGACCGGGAACTGGCCGCCGGGGTAAAGCTTCCGGCAACAGCATCTCCCACCGGCAAGAAGGTGGCAATCGTGGGGTCCGGTCCGGCCGGGCTGACCTGCGCCGCCGACCTGGCCAAGCTCGGCCACAAGGTCACCATCTTTGAAGCCCTGCATATCGCGGGCGGCGTGCTGATGTACGGCATTCCCGAGTTCCGCCTGCCCAAGTCAGTCGTCCAGGCGGAAATCGACAACCTCAAGAAATTGGGGGTAGATATTCAGGTCAACGCTATCGTCGGCAAGTTTTCCACTATAGATGAACTGATGGAGAGCGGCTATGACGCTGTCTTTCTCGGTACCGGCGCCGGCCTGCCCAACTTTATGCGGATACCCGGCGAAAACGCCTGCGGGGTGTACTCGGCCAATGAATTCCTGACCCGCTCCAACCTGATGCAGGCTTACCGCTTCCCCGAAACGGACACCCCCATCTTTGTCGGCAAAAGGGTGGCCGTATTGGGCGGCGGCAACGTGGCCATGGACGCCGCGCGCACGGCCCTGCGCCTGGGTGCGCAGGAGTCCTGGATCGTCTACCGGCGCTCCAGGGTGGAGCTGCCGGCGCGGTTTGAAGAGGTTGAGCACGCCGAGGAAGAAGGCGTTAAGTTTCAATTCCTCACCAACCCGACCAGGATCCTCTATAACGATGACTACTGGGTAACCGGTATGGAATGCCTGCGCTATGAGTTGGGCGAGCCGGACGCTTCCGGCCGGCGCAGCCCGGTACCGGTTAAGGGCTCCGAATTCATCCTGGAGGTGGACACGGTGGTGGTGGCTATCGGCACGGGGCCCAACCCGCTGATTCCCAAGACCACGCCCGACCTGGCGGTCAACAGGAGAGGCAATATCACCGCCGACCCGGATACCGGCGCCACCTCCAAGCCGGGGGTTTACGCCGGCGGCGACGTGGTTACCGGAGCGGCTACGGTCATCCTGGCCATGGGCGCGGGGCGCACCGCAGCCAGATCCATCCATAAATACTTGTTGGGTATTGATTAGATGTTATGCGAATGAATTCGCACCTGTATTTGAGCAACTATTTAACGGTCGAAATATTTTTATGTTTTTCAGCGATCTGTGTATGTTTTCAGAGAAGAAAGTCCTGCTGCCGGTAACGGAAAGCGGGACTTTTTTATGGAGGAGGGGCGAATGAGAAAAGGCTTGGTATTCTTGCCAAAATTTGATATTATAGAGTATGGCTTGTCAGGTAATGTCAAGTATAGCTGACCATGCAGAGGGTACCGTAGGTTCCGGGAGGCGCAACAGATATATTGCCGAGATTTAGAATTCAACCTGCATTGAAACAAAGGATATTCTTAGCTCCCACCATAATATTTTGGCTGTTGCTGATTACTTTTGCGGCGCTTCGTTTTCCCCAGCCGGCTATCCCCAGTTCATTGGACAAGGCTTGGAGTTACGGTTTCCAGGAGGGGCGGGAGGTGCCGCCCCAATTGCTGACAGGCGCCGTATCCCTGAGCGCCGGGCAAAGTCTCCAGCTGGACGATACATATAACCTGTTTTTCAGCAACACTCCGGAGTTCCCTTCAGAAGCGGGAATCCTGAGCCGGGCTGACGACGTTCTTTCGGCTTCCGGCGCAGTCAGGGTACTCTTCAGCCATATGAACCTTCTGATTAATTGGTCGGGCGGCGAACCTCAAAATGTGCCGGCTGCAGTTGGTTTTGCCGTAGAAAACCGGACCGGCCGGACGCTTGACGTCTATGCCGTGCGCGGGTCGATGGCCCGCAGCCGCGCAACCGATGGTTCCATGCTTTTTCTGGCGGATGCCGCTCCCGTGAAACCGGGTGACAGCGAGCCCCTTTACTATGGCTCGGCGGTTGGAAATTATGTTGTGCGTGAGTTTTATCTGTCTGAGGAACGCGGGCCGGTCAACCTGGGCCGGGTCCAGCCGGGAGAACGCCTGATCCTGAGTGAGGACGTCGGTCCAAGGGGATGGGCGGTAGGTATGTATGACCTGGCCCTGGTGGACACGGCTACCGGACAATACCTGGTCCGGGGCGACTGCGGCGAAGCAGAGAAGATCGGGCTGGAAACATTTATCGCCCCGCTTGAGGTCAACCTGGATTTCTTTCTTGGAGAGCAATTGCGCTCGGGCCGGGTATTATCACCAGGGCAAAACCAAGGCCTGCATATGAGGGGGCTATTTGTTCCCGGCAGTTATCCGAACAATCCCTTAGGGGAGGCTGCGTCCAAGCGCTTTACCATCAACTACTCGTCATTCGAGAACGGGGCGGCAAGTTTTGCCCTGGCTGCGGCGAATGCCAGTGAGCCTGATGTTTTTGCCAATGACTTGCTGCTCAACGGTTTTGACCCGTATACGCCGGGTGTCACAGGGATCAATAAGGGGAGCTATGGGGCGGAGTACGCGATCAAGCTTGAACTAACCGGACCGGTTGCCCTGGTCTTTCAGGGAGCGCTGCAGACAGGCTTCGTGGACACCTGCAATCAGATCAATACGGTCTGGCTCGATGGCGCGGTGAAGACCGTGTCCATAAGGGATCCCAATTACGATAAATATTACACGGAGTTTGAAGCGCTGCGGGAGCCGGGCTACGGGCAGGTTATCGGAATTTTCCCGGCAGCCGGCAAGCACGAACACCTGCTGCGCTTTATGCTTGCCCCCAACAGCTACGGCCCGGTCCGTTTCTATCTGTTTCCGCTGGGCCCAAACTCCTAAAAGACGCATAACGTATCCTTTATTCCTGAAGTTAGCAATATGTACCCTTGCGTTAGCATGATTTTTAAAAGAGCGTATAACTTTTTTCGGTATTTTTTCAGTGTATTGAAATGCCGCCGCGCTTGCCTGTGCAAACCAGCTTAAGTCACAGGAAAGGCGGCGGTTGATTACGTTTGAGCCGGCGGCTGTATATATATCGAAAAAGGGGCCGGGGCAAGGATTGCTACAGACCTGAAACCAGACTCGCGCTTAGAATTTTATCATAAATGAAATAAAGTAGCAGTTTCCGGGAGCCTGCAAGCTATATTTGTTAGGCTCCGATGATTTACTGGAGGGCGTCAAGTACCTCTTTGGGGGGATCTCAACGACCAGCCCCCTGTATAGGCGTTGATTACTCATCTTGTTGTAAGCAGTCAGTTTTAAATAGTAGGGTCCCACGCCGTAAGCTCTTTCGCTGATTTCCCACCAATTGTCACCATCCTGGACAGTGTACATGGTGGACTTCCCCGGCAATGGTGGAACTGCCGCCGCTGTATCCGCCCGGTCAGGGACAGCCTGCCTCGATATTTACACAAATGTATGCCGGCAGCTCCAGAAATGGAAGGAATTAACATTTTAATGGAGAAGTAATATATATCACTGCTTATAGAACGAGAGATAACAAAGGGGGTAAGCAAAAAATGGGAGATCTGGTTTGTATCAACAGGCCGGATGATTCAGACCGGGTCACAGAGGCAGAGATATCTGAAGTATCCAGAACCAATGCCGTCGTACCTACAATTGACATTTACAGCGCAAAGGTTCTCTTAACTCTCACCCAAAAGATGGTTGAGGAGGCCGTTGACCGGCGTGTGTCGCTTTTGGAAAAAAACATAGAGGAACGCGACCAGGAAATTATGAGGGCTATCCGTAAAATGCAGGCCAAAATGGTAATACGTCAGGGAAAGGTCCAATTGCCCTGGTGGCGCAGGTTATTCGGAGTAAAGCAAACCCGGTAGTACGGCTTTGTATTCTAGTATCCAGTCATTTTTTACGGGCAATGCAATATAAATATTTTATCCGGCTCTTAAGAATGATAAAAGGGTGATAATTTGATTCCTCCTGTTGGACTGCCTTCCGGATACTTTGAAAACAGATTGATTTTAATGGCGCAAAGCCCCCGGGTACTTTATACTTACTGGGAGCTTTCTCCAGGTCAAAAAGTCGCTCTGGCTGAGAAAAGCACCCTGAAGCTGAGACTCAATAAAGTGGGGAACGGTACCTGCCGTGTATGTGATATTGACCCAAATACCAACAATTATTACTTTGACGGGGTTGACCCGGGTACACTGTATAGCTGCGATCTGAGCGCGATTGATAGCAACGGTGATTTTTACCCGTTCATTTCCTCCAATACCGTTATGTCGCCGCGGGAAAAACCGGAAGGGGAGGCCGGTTTCAGTTCCGCAGACCTTATCAGTCCATAAATTTGGTTATCAAATGCCGTAAAGATTAATTACGGCATTATTTTTTTATTATGGCTATAATTAATACTTGGTGTTATTACCAATTATTTATATATTTAGCATTGCTATAATGCTTTTTTGTTTTGTTTAACAATTGTGAAAATAAAGGAGGAGGTACTGATTCTCTGTAGAAGATTTTATCGATTGCTATTTACAATATCAAATTAGTCCAATATTATTAATCTCCAAACTTCCAAGAAGTGTTAGAGGTGCTAAATTGGAAAAAGGCCATAGTAATTCTAAAAATATGTTGCTTAATTCTCAATTAAGAGAGCTAATAAAAAGAAATATGCAGCTTCAAATCATTAATCAGATTGCCAAAAGTATTACGCTTGAAATGACATTTGATGAAATGATTGAAGATGTGGCAGTAAAGCTGCAAAGGATCATATCTTTTGATCTTATGAATCTGTGTATGCTTGATCATGGAGAGCTATTGGTTAAAAGGGAACTACCCAAGGGCACGACTGTTTTAAAAGAAGGAACTGTCTTAGATCCGCAGATTTCCTGGGCATGGGAAGTGATAAGGAAGAGACATTTTTCCATAAGGACGGATATACAAAATGATGGTCAGGCTTACACCAGGGATCTTAAAACTATAGGTATGAAGTCGATGGTTATTGTTCCGGTAATAGCAAGGACCGGGATTATTGGCACCTTAAATTTGGGCAGTAAAAATGTAGGAGAGTATACCATAGATGACGCTAATTTTCTTCAGCAGGTCGCTGATCAGTTGGCGCTGCTTGCTGAAGATGCAAGGCTGTACCGGGAGGAGATTTCCCTTCGCAAGAAATGGGAAGACAGCTATAAGATAGCGACCGTCCTGATGCAAGAAATGGAAAAAAGGAACTTGCAGCTTGAAATTATTAATAAAATAGCAAAAAATATTACCGTTGAAACATCCTTGGAAGAAATTGCAGGCAGCCTGGTGGAATTAAACAAAGTTGTCGCCTGTGACATGTTAAATCTGTGTTTTTTAGAAAAAGAAAACTCGATAATTAATAACACGGTGATAGAAGGAGGTGAAACCCAGGATCAAAGCATATCCATGTGTTTTGTCTTTGATCGGGTTAATTCCGGGCCGGCTAGAGTGATGAGCGAAAAAAGAATAATTGTTCGTCCCAATATCTTCGAGGATCCTTACACCTTTCCTGAAGATATTGTGCTGGCTCACCTCAATATTAAATCTCAGATTATCATGCCTTTGTTTGTTAAAGGCGAATCCATTGGGGCTTTAATTTTGGGAAGCCATGAACCTTTTTCGTATAAAGAAGAGGAGATCGTCTTCTTGCGCCAGGTTGCTGACCAGTTGTCCTTATGTATTGAAAACGTGAGGCTTTACTCTGAAGAAAGTATGAGTAAACGGGCCTGGGAAGAAACCTTTAAGGCTGTAACGGACATGCTGATCGTGATCAACCGGAGATGTCAGATTGTACGCTTTAATAAGGCTGTTTTGGAATTGGGAAGGGCAAGAAATATAATTCCCCAGGTAGGACAGTTATGGTATGAGTATTTTGACCCTGAACAATATGATCATGTGCAAAGCCTGTTGAAAGAGGCTTTTGAAAAAGGACAGCCGGTCAACAAGCGTATTCACCTTCCTAACGGTGTTATATGGGATCTGTCATCATACCCGATATATAATAAAGATAGCATTGTAAACGAAGTTGTTGTTTCAATAAGGGAGGTTACGGAGCGGGTAAACATGGAGGCGCAGTTAATTCAATCGGCAAAGCTCGCTGCTATCGGGGAAATTGCTTCAGGCATTGCCCATGAATTAAACAGTCCTCTCACTGCCATTATTGGCAACACCCTTCTTTTGGAGCGGGATGCTATAATCCACCCGCCTGAGAAGGGAAAACTTCTGGATAATATAAAAAAATGCGGTGAACGCTGCAAGAATATCATCCTTAAACTCCGCGCCTTTGTACGTCAGGAAAAATATTCGTTTGAGCCAATCAATATGAATGATATTGTGGAAGGCGCCCTGGCGCTGGTTGCCTATGAAATTGAAAAGAATAATATCAGGATTATAAAAAATTTTGCGCGGGGACTTCCTGAAGTTACAGGGAGCAGGCAGCATTTGGAACAGGTTTTGGTTAACCTGCTGATCAATGCCCGGGACTCGCTTCAAGATAGAGGTATCCGTAATATTTATCTGACCACCGGAATTGAAGATCGGTTTGTTTATATCGAAGTACGTGATACGGGTTGTGGTATTGAATCAGAACATTTAAAAAAGATATTCAGCCCATTTTATACCACCAAAGTGATGGGGACGGGACTAGGCCTTTCAATCAGTCAAAATATCGCTGAAGCCCATGGCGGGAAGATAGCCGTAGAAACTGAGATTGGTCATGGAAGCAAGTTTTCCTTGATGATACCTGTTGAAGAAGAGCCTTAAAAAGCATTAATTTTCTCTTTTAGGTAGTTAGCTTGTTAAAAAATCAGATAACAAGGAGAGATAATTATGACTTTCCGCATTCTGGTTGTTGATGATGAAATTGAAATAGGAGAATTTTTTACGTTTCTCTTAGAACCGTACCACTACAAGGTAACGGTAGCCGTAAACGGGGCGCAGGCCAGAGAAGCTTTTAAGGAATCTTACCACCTGGCTATTATTGACCTCAAACTTCCTGATACTGACGGGATTACCTTGCTGCGGGAATTAAAATCACTCCAGCCGGATTGTGAATCGATCATAATGACAGGTTACTCTACTGTAAAGTCAGCTGTTGAGGCTATCCAGCTTGGAGCATTTGATTATATCGAAAAGCCTTTCAGCGATCTTTCCGAATTGGAATCAGTTATCAGCCAGGCTCTAAACCGGTCGACTGTGAAAAATGAGACATTTGAACAAGGAAACCAGGTACTTGCTTCCGTCGGTCTGGTAACCGGACCAAGTGAAGAAATGCGGCGGTTGCTCCTGGTTGCGGAAAAACTGGCCAAAAAGGACGTTACTATTCTAATTCGCGGCGAAACAGGAACCGGGAAGGATGTCCTTGCTCATTTTATTCACGCCATAAGCTCTCGCGCGGACAAGCCGTTTCTGGCTGTAAACTGCGGAGCTTTACCGGAAAATTTACTGGAAAGTGAACTTTTTGGCTATGAAAAAGGAGCTTTTACAGGGGCTTCAAATCAGAAAAAAGGAATTTTTGAGCTGGCCCATCGCGGAACGCTCTTTCTGGATGAGATTGGCGACGCCAGTAATTCGATTCAGGTAAAACTTTTGCGTGTTTTGGAAACGGGCGAATTATTAAGGCTTGGCGGCCAAAAACCAATTCATGTTGATGTCCGTATTCTTGCCGCGACGAATGCCAATCTGGAAGAATTAATGAGATTGAAACGTTTCAGGGAGGACCTGTTCTATCGGCTCGAAGTGGTTACTTTAACCTTGCCTCCACTTAGGGACAGGAAGGAAGACATTTTATTCTTGACCGAACATTTTATGGTGCGCCATTTCCCTCCCGGTAGAGTGCCTTCCTTAAGTACGGAGGCGTTGAATATTCTCAAAAGCTACAATTGGCCGGGTAATATCAGGGAATTGGCAAATATGATCGCGAAAATCGCGGCAGTGTGCGACAGTACTGTCATCCTTCCTGAGCATTTACCGCTTAATATTTCAAAAAAAGGACTTATAAGCGGAACAGAGCGGCAGCCTCAGATTGAACCACAAGTCAAACCTGTTGAAAACTTGTTCGCCGAAATGGAGGGAAAACTTACAAATTTTATTGAAGCTATGAATTTTGATTCCGGGTTTGATCTACCCTGGTTTTTGGAAAATTTCAAGCAGATGGAGATAACAGCCACCCAATTAATCATTGAGAGGTCTCTCAAGGAGGCCAAAGGGCATTACCCAACGGCTGCTGAAATTCTTAAAACCACACCACGAGCTCTAAGATATCTGAAAAAAGAAAAGCATTGAAAAATTCCCGCTAGATTGTTATTTCGTAACGAGATTACGTTAAGACTTACCGCTTTTACGGTAAGTCTTATTTTTTCCCCCGATAAAAAACCCGCTAAAAGCTTAATTTGCCGGGGATATCAATCTGGTATGCATCTTGCTCTAATTAAGATATAAGAAAGGAGGTAGGCAAATTAATGGCTGTGGCTAAGCAAATTGTGGATAGAGAAATCAAAGGGAGCCCTTCCACTGAAAGAGTCAACAGGCGTTACCGGGAACTTCTGGACAATGAGCCTTTTATCGATTCAGAAAGAGCCGTACTGTACACGGATTATATCAAAGGACACTGGACCGAGCCCATGTATCTAAGGGCAGGGGGAGCGTTGAAGCACGTGCTTTCCAATCTGACACCGAAGATCTGGGATGATGAGTTGCTGGTGGGAA
>NZ_QFGB01000039.1:0-40132 GCF_004369245.1 Pelotomaculum sp. FP
AGTCTGCAACTCACCTCACCGTGCTTTGTAGTGTGCCTTTCCCTCAAGGCTATTGTACCCAAAGGATGGTTACTGCACATCCCGGTTTTCATTCCTATTTGTGTCGCCCGCAGTAGGCGGAGAAATGGAGGTTTGCAGGTCTTTTCAAGGGCATTGAAAACCGGGATCCAATACTTGCCGTACGATTCCATGCACACATCGCAGCAGTTGTAGGATGCGAGCCATTCGGCCAGCCTCCGCAAATCCCCGGTAAACGTCGAGAACCTCCTGATGTAGTGTTCGGTGCGGCTGTGCTCGTCGGTTACGGCTATGCACGCCACCAAAAAGTTTTTGTGTACGTCCATGCCGCAGCAGACCGGATAAACGATTTCAACTGTTCTTGCCATTGAGTTCCTCTTTTCATTTGAATTTGAGGAACAGCATTGACTGGAAGCTCTGCTAAAAACGAGTAATGTCTTTACAATGATTAGTTTACAGGCTCAACGTCCTACTTGTTGGTGCTTGAACGAACTTCCGGCGACTTATTGTTATACGAGATAGCGGCAAACCGCTTCACCACTCACCTCCGCGTGCTCTGTAGTATACCGTCCCACGGAGTACATTTTAACAGGTATGGACGGCAAATTAAATCTACGGCGATTGGTCCGCGTTTCATTCCTTGTTGGTGCCTTTCGCAGAAAGGAATGGTCTTTGTTATGTCTGAAAACCTCTCTAGTTATGCCTACTACCCCATCGCTTCCCATGAAGGTGTATTGAAAACCGTCCAGAACTGCGAAGCTGTCTGCGAAAATACCTTCACCGCCGTCCTCTGTATGCATGACTGCCGCATGAGGGTAATGCAGCTCCAGCTTTTACGCGACTGCGCGGACATCTGCACCCTTACCGCAAAGTACATCGCCCGCTGCAGCATGTATGCCAGACCCCTGGCCGGCTTATGCGCGCAAATTTGTCAAGATTGTGGAACCCACTGCTTACAGCATCCCGATCAGCAATCGCAGTATTGTGGTCAGGTTTGTCTGAAATGCGCTCAAGAATGTGCCGCTTTTGCCGGAATGGCAATGCCTTGTCCCGGTGGTGTCCAAACCGGTCCTTGCATGCCTGGTATGCCTGGTATGCCGGGCATGTTTTCCCAAGCGGAAAAGAAAGAAGAGAAGGAATAGGGTTGCAACATAAACACACTTACTTGTCTAACAAAACTGTACCCTGAACCGTTCAGGACACTTGCGCCCTCAAGATAACTTATATGGCCGGGCTCACAAAATATAGGGGTGTTGAACCTCCCCCACCCCTATATTTTTGATATGATTGAACATAATGCTAAATAGTGTTAGGAGGAATCCATTGGCATTAATTCAACCCAAGCCGGCATATACGAAATTCATGCTTGCTCCTAATGGAATTGTGTGATATATTTATTTGAAAATCAAAGTATATGAAAAACAAGATGTTTGGTTCTCAAATGGAGGGAGTAATATAAAAATTTTAGATGAACTGACTCATGAACTTTTACATTTTTTTAACGGCTTCTCCTCGTGGGAGAGTTCAGTTATCCGGACAAGTGATTTAACGGTTTCCGAAGCTCATGCCATTGAGATTTTAGGCGAGTATGGGCAGATGAATATGAAAAGCCTCGCTCAAAAATTAGGAGTGACTACCGGGACCACTACGGTCACAGTGGACAGGCTGGAAAAAAAAGATTACGCCAAAAGAGAGTCTACCAGGGAGGACCGCCGAATTTATTTAATCAGCCTGACTGATAAGGGTTTAAAGGCTTATGCCGAACACCATCGCTACCACCTTACCCTAACCGAACAAATCCAAACAGTCCTTACAGGGGAAGAAGCTGCTCAGTTACAGGCTATCCTTAACAAAATTAATTCCGAGATTTTCTAGTACTTTGGAAGGAGATAAATGTAATGATCGGACGCTTTGCACAACCGGGTAATTTTCGGGAATTATTGAGTTTAAAAGAGTTTTACCTAACCTCTGCCGGTGCACTATTAATCATTGCCAGCTTTATCCTCGATAGGCTATACATAAACCATCTCCTGTCTATCGTATTGGCCCTGGCTGCCCTGGCTATCCTGGGGGGACCTATTATCTGGGGTGCTATGAAGGGCTTATGGGAAAAACAACTCAATGTGGACGAGCTAGTAAGCCTGGCTATGGTTGCCTCGGTGGTTATAGGTGAGTACTTATCCGCCTCAGTGGTGGCCTTAATCATGGTACTTGGATCGCTGCTTGAAAAGTTCACATCTCAACGTTCTCGTGCAGCCATTCAATCATTGGTTAGCTTGAACCCAGTACAGGCAACAGTACTCCGTGACAACATTGAAACCAGTGTGCCTCTGTCCGAGATACAGCCGGGCGAACTGGTAATTATACGGCCCGGGGAGCAAGTGCCGGTAGACGGAGTAGTAGTACGAGGGACAGCCTCTATAAACCAGGCTTCCCTTACAGGAGAATCCTTACCAATAGATAAAGAGGCCGGTGACTCTGTTTACGCCGGGTCAGCCAATTACTCCGGTATGTTAGTGGTACGGGTGGAAAAGGTTGGAGAGGATACTACGTTTGGCAAATTGATACGGTTGGTACAGGAAGCCGAACAAACACGTGCTCCTATCTTAAGGGTAGCTGATAGATATGCCCGGTACTTTACCCCTTTGATCGTTGGTCTCAGTTTGGCGGTATACATGGTAAGCGGTGATACCCACCGGGCAATTACCGTCCTGATCGTGGGATGCCCTTGTGCATTCATTTTAGCTGCCCCAACTGCCATAACAGCAGCACTTGGCAACGCAGCCAGGAACGGGGTGCTGATTAAAGGCGGGGCCTTCCTGGAAGAATTGGGGAGAGTCAATGCAGTAGTGTTCGATAAAACCGGTACTTTGACTACAGGGCGGCCAGTAGTGACGGAAATCATTCCCCTTAACGATGGATCACAGTTTCACGTACTAGAGCTGGCAGCTTCTGCGGAGAAATATTCCGAACACCCTTTAGCCAGAGCTATCCTGGAGGCTGCTGAAACCAACGGGTGTTCCCTCACTGAACCGGAAGAATTCCGTCAAATTCCCGGCAAGGGGATTGAGGCCTTGGTGGAAGGGAAAAAGGTGTTTGTCGGTGTGGCGCCTGGGGTAGCCGAAGTTAAGAAAGATAGTAATTCCGTAGAGGCAAGTACCAATACCTGCTTATTGGTCAGTTTAAACGAACAGCCTGCCGGATACCTGATGATTTCTGATAAATTGCGTCCCGAAGCACGGGAACTGATACCGGAATTATGTCAACTAGGTGTGCAAAAAGTATTATTACTTACAGGTGACAGCCATCCTGTAGCAGCTCATATAGCGAGGGCCAGCGGAATTAACGAGTTTCATGCAAGCTTACTTCCGGAACAAAAGCTACAATATATGAGGACATTACAGAATCAAGGTTTTAAGGTAGCTATGGTAGGTGACGGCATTAATGACGCCCCCTCCCTGGCAGCTTCTAATATAGGCATTGCTATGGGTGCTATGGGAACAGCGGTTGCCATTGAGTCGGCGGATATTGCCTTGATGGCCGATGACCTTACCAGGATTCCTTACAGTATAAAACTTGGCAAAGATACTCTAAAAACTATTAACTACAACATCATCTTCGCCATGATCTTCAATCTCCTGGCTATCGCAGCTTCCGCTATGGGTTACTTAAACCCAATTATGGGTGCATTTGCCCATAATGTTGGGTCGGTACTCGTGGTGCTTAATTCTGCTCGTTTGATCCGAAAACGTATCGGGTTAAGATCTAATGATTCATTTGCAAAGTCCTTATATAATGCATTACCTCATACTAATTAAATATAATATCGTTCAGAATTCATTCATATATACGGGAAGAGACAAGCTTCAATTCACCAAGCTTGCCTGATATTCTTAACCCCCATGCTAAATCACCTCCAGTTCTTTTCGCAGGAGCTCCCAACCAACTCTATCAAGGGTATTTCTAAAACGTTCACCGGTTTCTCAAAATTATAAAAATTGAAAAATAGTGTTTACTTTTTATTATTAAAGAAGGTACAATATTGTAAACCTGGCTTAGGTTCTTGGTTGACACAATGGACATGCAAATTTTTTTGTTATTAATGTCAACCTAATCTTTTAGGTTGGTTGACAAGGGAGGGACGGTCTGTGGATTTTGAAAGTTATAATTTAATATTCTCGTTGGGAAGGAAGGTCTTGGACGGAGGAGATATATCCTGCGACGAAGCCTTGGCACTCACCGAACTTGAAGATTGCGACGCTCCAATACTTTTAGGGATTGCAAATAAGATCCGGTATTACTTTACGGGCAATCAGGTTGACACATGTGAAATCATCAACGCACGCTCAGGCGGCTGCACTGAAAATTGCAAATTTTGCGCTCAGTCGGACCACTATATTACGGAAGCTCCCTGCTACTCCCTATTAAGCGAGGATCAAATACTTGAAGCTGCCAACAAAGCTGAAGCCGACGGCGCTTTTCGATTCTGCATCGTTACTTCGGGCCTGGGTATAAACGGCGATCCGGACTTTGAGCAAATAATCAGAGCAATCAGGCTTGTTGGTCAAAAAACTTTACTTAACCAATGTTGTTCTCTGGGTACATTAGGGGATGAACATGTTGAAGCCTTAATGGATGCCGGAATCACACGTTACCATCATAACTTGGAAACAAGTCAAAATTTTTTCAAGGAGATATGTACCACACATACTTACGGGGAGAGGATTTCTACAATAAAGAAGGTGAAAGCTGCAGGACTTCAAGTTTGTTCAGGCGGCATTATAGGGATGGGTGAATCCTGGCAAGACCGTATTGAAATGGCTTTCCTGCTCAAAGAACTTGATGTGGATTCAATTCCCATTAATATTCTCAATCCGGTGCAAGGGACAGCCCTTGAAAACCAGGACAGGTTAAAACTTATGGATATACTCAAAACCTTTGCGATTTACCGCTTAATTCTTCCTGATAAAATAATTCGCTTTGCTGGGGGACGTGAACAGAATTTAGGAGAACTAATGCCTCTCGGCCTGCTGTCCGGTATCAACGGTATGCTTATTGGAAATTACCTCACAACTAGTGGACGAGGCGCCGCTAAGGATATAGAAACGCTGGCAGGCCTTGGTTTTAATCCTTGTACTCCCCTAGAAAAATTATGAAAATTGCAATAACAATTTCAGCAGGTTCTCCGATGCCGCAATATTTTTTCTGTTTGAGCAGCCGATTGATTTGTGCAATTCTCTGAAGCCGCAAAGCACATGGGCATTTTTAATTTTCTCCGGCGAAAGCTCGGAACGCACTTCCCTTATTACTTGTTCTTTTATTACTTCAAATCCGGCGTCGGTTTCTCGATTGCAAAGGTCAGATATTATAAAACAAGAACATGTCAAACCTAAATCGAGAACATTGCGAGAAATATTAAAAGATAAATTATTAAGTTGCATTGTTTTCTCCCTATCGTTTATGCTTCTTCCAGCCGATCGGGTTGAGCGAGATGCAGTAAACAAGCGCATTCTCTTTTCTAAACATGCTTATTTCTGCTGTGGCCATATTGCTCAACAAAAAAAGGCCAGGGTAATGAAGGCAACATCCTTAGCCTCCAGTTTTCTGGTCAACTAATTTAGATGATCATTACGTTCTTTAGCTTCTCTGTCCGGAACGCAATTAAATTATACTATCCCAATAAGTATTTAAGTATTACTAATAAAATAAAATTTATAATATTATATCTCAGTAAAATTCTCTTGTCAAATCCATTAAACCCGCTCTCATCTGTAAATTTTCGCATTTTATCAAGCTAATCCCGCTTTATTCGGTTCCATCAAGGATTATGACCATGTCAAGCCCTCTAGCTTTGGGAACCGTCCGTACCCGCTGAGGGTTCCGGATCGGTCTTTACCCCATGGGACATTGTGAGTGACATTAACAATGATACGATTGGTCTGAGGAAAAAGAATTAAACGATTTGCCATAAACTCTCACGAAAGCTAATGGAATATTTTGCCTAAAGCAACTCTATTGTCTTTTTTCTAGATTCCCTGTTAAGACTACTTAAAGCTGATGATCAACTTTCCATCTTCAAATTTTATAAATCTTCTGGAATTACTTACGGGAATCTTCGTGGTTGAACCTACCAAATCATTCCTACGCCAAACGGATAAAATGATTCCCACAAATGCCATGTTTACGACATATCCTGTACCGCCGTATGATACGAATGGCATGTTCATACCAAGTATAGGGGAGAGGTTGAAGTTCGATAAAATGTTAATTATAAACTGCACCGACAAAGCTGTAGATGCTGCCAGTGAAAGATAAAAACCATAATCGTTTTTGATTTTTTTGGTTGTCATAAACATTCTGATTATAAATAAGGATATTATAAGCACAAGTGCAATTCCAACCATCCAGCCAAGAGTCGCTATCACATTTACAAGTACATAGCCCGTAGTAACTTCCGGCATTCCCAACCCTAAACCATAACCGCTGACCGTTGCCGGTGTTTTGCCAAACCAATTCGAAACCGCAAGCCACTTGTCTACTCTATCGTATATAAAGCCACTACTTGATAAAAAAGCTGTTATGCGATCAAATTTATACGGATTTAATAAAATATCATTAACTGCAAGAAAAATGGCTATAGCACCCAGACCGCTCAAATATAACAACTGTTTTTTTCTATTGCCAGCAAAATAATTTTTTATAACTGCCGCTATAATCAATACTGTATACCCTATCAGTAAAATAACTGTTTGTGAAAGGTGTGGCAACATCATAATGGGAATAACAGAGACAAACGCAAGCACAAGCAACTCCACAATTGCTAAGCCCCCTTTGCCGCGTCTTTTTTCCATAAATCCTGAAAAAGCAATCAAAAACAGTATTGTTAGGTAATCCGACGATATCAAAACGCCACCGAGCACTAAAAACTTCCTTCCGTTGACTTCTGCACCACCAAGCAGTGTAAAAATTAACAATGCAAATGCAATAAGGTACATTGGCAACGCCAGTTTTTTAAGTCTTGTATAGTCAAAAAAGTAAAATCCGATCATAACCCCTATTCCAATTAGTGCAAATAATAAATATTTTTCAAAGCTCACGGTTTGGGCCGTTTCAAATTTACTGCTTGCAAACATGATAATACCGCCAATGACTACAATCATGGAACCCAACCCAATCAATGACCATTCGGTTTTTGGCTTATGCTGCTTATTAAGCCTGGTACCTATTTCTTCACAGTCCCCCATCGCAGTTATTGCCATATCAAGCGCCTTTTCATCGTCCTGTCCCTGCCTCAGATATTCAGCCTTTAAATCCTCAATATGATGCGTAAGCTCGTCACGAATATCCTTATGTACCGCTTTGCAGTGTATATACATACACACATTATCCAAAAAAGCGGTTATCCTTTTATTCATAGCAAACATCTCCGATAACAGAATTAACCGCATTGATATAAGTTTGCCACTCGGCTTTTTTGTACATTAATAATTTTCTGCCTTCTTTGGTGATTTTATAATACTTTCTGCGTTTACCGTTGTCAGCGTCAAACCAAAAAGACTCAATGGCTTTTTCGTTTTCAAGCCGATGGAGCATGGGATATAATGTACCCTCTTTTAACTCAAAAACATTTTTTGATGCCTTTTTGAGTTCTTGCGTGATTTTGTAACCGTACATATCCTCCTTGTCAAGCAGGGAAAGGATAAGAATTGACGTACTGCCCTTCATAAGTTCCTTATCAATTTTCATGCATAACACCCCAATACATATAGCTTCTATATACAACTAGTATCTATGTATACAGAATAACATTATGAAACTATATTTGTCAATAGGTCCTTCCTAATTTTGTGTTTGTTCTGTGATAATGTCACCCTGAAATATTTCTGAGAAAATGTCACCTCTAGGGGTACAATGGAAGGATGATATTATTAATGACACAGGACGAACGAAACAAGCTTTATGTTGCCAGGTGCTTACTAGACGGGAAAATGCCACCAGTGAAGCAGCAGAGATTCTCGCCTCAGTGAACGCCAGGTAAAACGCCTTAAAAAGGGCTCAAAGAAAACGGCGAGTCGTTCGTAATCCATAAAAACAGGGGCCGGAAACCTCCATATGCTTTGACTGATAAAATTCGAAACTTCGTGGTTAATCATAAGAAATCGGAGAAATATTCCAAGCCAATTTTTCGCATTTTCAGGAGTTACTTGGAGCATGAGTCTATCAGCCTTAGCAAGCCTTCGGTGTATAGAATACTTGTTTCCAATAGGTTTACAAGCCCCAAGAAGCATAGCAAAGTAAAACGTCACAAGCACAGGAAAAGAAAATCCCAAACAGGTATGCTGGTGATTATTGATGCCAGTCCCCACACCTGATTTTTTAACAATGAGCAATGTTCACTGCATGGCGCCGTTGATGCTGCCACAGGGGAAATTTTAGCCCTATTCTTTACGCCTAACGAATGCCTTGCAGGGTATTTCCGGCTTATGGAAAATATAATTTTGAAAAGTATTCCTGTCATACTTTACAAATTTTTTTAAATCACCGTGTCTATACCATGATAAACGCCTCCTCATCCCGCGCAAAATCTCCGGCAATTGTAAAAGATACTTATTGGAACACGATTCCGGCTTACCGCTTTAACACTTTTTTCTTTTGGATGGACTCACTTACCAATGCTGAATCAAAAGCCCTTTCCCCTTACATCAAAAGGCTGCATCCCATAATGAATGGGACACAGCCTCTAGTCAACCAGCCAGCAGTCTTTCCCCGGTTTTATACAAAGAGTTTGTCAAATGGCAGGCAGACGCATACGGTTACATTCTTTCAAACGGCATTAAAATATCAGCCATAGCAACTGTTCATGTTCATCACTGGTCTGGAACAGGGGAGTTGGTCGTCCACCCCCCGGTTTTTGTCTTATTTCTCAGATGATACTGACACGGTAAACAATGGCTCCGGGCTGTGAACGTTAAGAGTCTCGTTCATACTCCCTGTCCGGTAACCTAAAAGGTCAAGCGCTACATAAGTATAGCCCAATACCCTCAGTTTGCTTTCTATCTCAACTGCATGTTCCACCACAAACTTTAAATACGCGCTCGGCGCCTCAATGCGGGCCAGGTTTCCGTGGTGTCTCACCCGTACCTGCGGGATGCCCAGCTTGCGCAAGAAATTTTCAGCCGCCCCGACTTGCCGTAAACCCTGTGTGGTAATTGGGGTTCCATACGGAAAGCGTGAGGCAAGGCAGGGGTTGGCAGGCTTGTCAGCGGTGGGAAGACCTAATTTTCTTGAGAGCGCCCGGATTTCTTCCTTCCTGAGGCCGGCGTCTTTTAACGGGCTGGAGACTCCCAGCTCAATTCCGGCGCGGATTCCCGGCCGGTAGTCGTTTAAATCGTCGGCGTTGACCCCGTCAATAACCACCTTGACGTCCCGGGCACCAGCCACCGCAAGGATTTCCCCGTATTCTTTTTTCTTACAATGGTAGCACCGGTCGGGCGGGTTACTGGTAAACACAGGGTTATCCAGCTCGCTGCCGGCAATAATAAGGTGCTCCGCGCCAATGAAGCGGGCCAGTTCGACAGCTTCTTCAATTTCACCGGGCGAATATAGTTCCCCGGTGCTGGTAACAGCTATCGCTTTTTCTTTAAGAGTATCGACTGCAACCTTTAGGAGCAGTGTGCTGTCAACACCTCCCGAAAAAGCGACCATTACACTCCCGTAGCCCTGAAGAATTTCTTTTAGGTGTCCGTACTTCTGTTCCAGGCAATCCATTATACTCCAAAGCACCCCACTAAACATCAACTTTTTTTAGAAATTCATGAGCTGAAGCAACGCCAGTAGATTAGCACCCACATTTTTTGGGTTATCGCTTTAGGTATCCAACGGAAAATATTACATCGCTAGTTTTACTTCAGATCGCACACCGGCTGTTCATAGTCAACCAGTTCGAGAATCGATGCAACTCCTTTAACTGTTCAGAGTCCGTTCCTTTCTTCATAGAAGAATATTTCTGCTATGAAATTCCTGCATCATCGATCCGTGACTAGATGGTTTCCCATCCCCGACAGAGGGATCTCTACAGGCGTTAATTCCCGGAGAACTTCCGGTACTCAAATTTTAAGCAACGCTTATTGCATATTTCTTCAGGTTGACAGCTGCATTAACGTCACGGTCATGATGAACTCCGCAGCAAGGACAGTCCCATTCACGAATAGACAGGGGCATGCTATCCATTACATAACCGCAAGATGAGCATGTCTTGCTGCTGGGATAAAATCGGGGAGCGACTATCAGTGTTGACCCGTACCACACAGTCTTATATGCTAATTGCCGCCGGAATTCTCCCCAGCCCACGTCCGTGATATGCCTGGACAACCGGTCATTTTGCAACATCCCGCGGACATTCAAATCTTCGATCACGATCCCCGACTTGGTTTTCGCCAGAGCTGTCGTGAGCTTGTGCATGAAGTCCTGCCGGCTGTTGCGGATGCGCCGGTGCAGCCGGGCTAATCCAAGAGCGCTTTTCTTCCGGTTGTTGGAGCCTTTTTGCATCCTGCTGTGTTTCCTGGATAATCTCTTGAGTCTTTTCAGATACTTGCCCAGAGGTTTAGGGGCTTCGATCTTTGTCCCGTCAGAAATGATCACAAAATGATTAAGTCCAACATCCATACCGATAACTTCGCCGGTGACTTGTTCTGGTTCTGGAATCTCCACCTCGCAGGTTAAACTGACAAACCAGCGATCCGCTTCCCGGCTGACAGTGGCCGAAAGAATCCGGCCGGCTATCCCTGTTTCTTCTTTGAGGCGGAGCACCCCCAGACGGGGAAGCTGGACGGCCTTGTCTTCAACTCTGATCGCTCCCGTCAATCGAAAAGAGTCATGCACGCCCTTCTTTTTGAACTTGGGAAAGCCAACACGCTCTCCAGCTTTCAGGCCGGCGAAGAAGTTCTTGAAAGCCCGGTCCAGATCCCGAAGGGCTTCTTGGGGAGCGCACTTGGATACCTCGTACATCCAGGGAAAATTCGTTTTCTTGAGTTTATTCAATTCCCGGTGTTGCGTTATGGCATTGGTAGACTTCTTTTCCGTTTGATATAACGCTATCCGGCGGGCTAAACCCCAGTTGTAGGCGAAGCGGGCGCATCCGGCATGTTTGGCCAGGAGGATTCGCTCTCGCACATTTGGCTTTACCTCATACCTATAGGCACGGTTAATGATCATGCTCTATAGCCTCCATTGCTTTTTTGGCCTTGTTTTTAGCTGCTCTGCGGCCATACAGCCTGGCACAGAAAGATGTCAGGACTTCAATCATATCCTGAACTAAGTCATCTTTCATTTCAGACTGATCCATCACGATCACACGTCTACCCTGGGCGGAAAGACAGCTTTCCACGTATTCAAAGCCAAATCGCATGAGACGCTCACGATGTTCCACCACGATCACTCGGACCTTTGGATCTGACAGCAATTTCATTAATTTCGGGCGGCGCCCATTCAGGCCGGAACCGATCTCTGTTACGGCTTTACCGATTTCCCAACCTTGTCCGTTGGCATAGGTTAGCAGGCGGGAAATTTGACCGTCCAGATCGCTTTTCTGGTCTGCGCTGGATACTCTCGCATACAAAGCGACTGTTCCTGATGATTCTCCGCTTTCTTTGATCAGGATTGTTCCTGTTGGGGTTTGTTCCGCGGGAACAGGTAATTTTCCTGACTTGAACCATTTCCAGGCAGTCCTGTAGGTAATTCCGTTTTTCTTTGCCCATTCACTTAGCTTCATGGAAGCATTGTACCATGCAAGGCAATATATTTCTATATGTTAATTAACAGCTTGGTACCCTATTGATATTTGGAACTACTAATTGCACTGGGGTGATTTTCAAATACAGTACATGTCAGCTTCGTTAGATCGCCGTATTTTTTCAGCCTCCCGGCAAAGGTCCTCAAGAGTTGTGCCATCCAGGACCTCAGCCACCGACTCCCTTACTCTCTCCCAGAGCACTCTGGTTACACAGAAATCAGCCCGCGAGCATTGTTCCGGGTTTTCCTCACTAACACAACCTGTTGGGCTAAGCGGCCCTTCCAGGCATCTGATAATCTCTCCCGCTGTAATCCTGTCTGGTTCCCTGGCCAGAATATAGCCGCCCAGAGCTCCTCTGACACTTCGCACCACCCCCCCTTTGCGCAAAAAACTCATCATCTGTTCCAGGTATCCTTCTGATATACCCTGCCTTTCAGCCACCTGAACCAGGGGTATGGGTTCATTGGGATTATAGTGCAGGGCCAGTTCCAACATTGCCCGCAACCCGTATCTCGCTCTTGTAGAAAACCTCAAATCCCGCAACTCCCCTCTTATCGTTGGTCTACAGTCAAGGCATTTTTATACAACGCCAGCGCTAATAGCCTATTTAACACAATACCTTTAATTCCTATTGATTTAATGTTGTTTGTTTATATATTATTGCATTAATAGGGGTTTGTCAAAATATTTATTTGACATTAAACGATTTCCGTATCAAACCGGCGATGGAAAAATTATCATTTTTTAGTTGATGTATGCCTGTATCCTTAAACCTTGCTGGTTTCCTACAGAATGTAGTACCATAGAAAGGTATGCTAACGGATGCGAGGTAAAATAAATAGTTGTACCGCTCTGTTAAATAAGCGGATTCTACGTTAGAATAGAGTATTGAGAAAAAACTTGCTGAAATAAAATTACGATGTTTTTCGGGAGGGATATATTTTGGAAACAAAACCTGGAGTTTTGAACAGCAGTCAAGTAACGGAAGGGGTGGCCAGGGCGCCGCACAGATCCCTTTTTTACGCGATGGGGTATACCCCGGAGGACCTCAAGAAGCCGATTATCGGCATCGTCAACGGCTTCAACGAGATTGTCCCCGGCCATGTCCACCTCAGGGATTTGGCTCAGGCCGCTAAAATGGGAGTTGCGTCCGCCGGAGGGACACCGGTGGAATTTCCGGTCATCGGCATCTGCGACGGGATCTCCATGAACCACGACGGAATGAAGTACCCGCTGGCCAGCCGCGAACTGATAGCCGATTCTATCGAAACCATGGTCATGGCCCACAAGTTTGACGGACTGGTCCTCATCGGCAACTGTGACAAGACTGTGCCCGGCATGCTTATGGCGGCCTGCCGGCTCAATATCCCGGCTGTTTACGTGAGCGGCGGCCCTATGCTGACAGGTAGGCACGACGGTGAAAAAGCCGATCTAGTACGGGGCCTGTTCGAGGCTGTGGGCCAGTACGCGGCAGGGACCATCGGCGCAGAGGAACTTGAAGCTATGGAATTAACCGCCTGCCCCAGCTGCGGCAGCTGTGCCGGTCTCTTTACCGCCAACAGCATGAACTGCCTGGCCGAAGCGCTCGGAATCGGCCTGCCGGGCAACGGCGCCATTCCGGCCCCTTACGGACAGCGCAAGGCACTGGCCAAACTGGCCGGACAGCGGGTTGTAGCCCTGTCCCAAAACGGAGTACGGCCGCGGGACATCATGACTCTCAATGCTTTTCGCAACGCTATTACCTTGGACATGGCCATAGGAGGCTCCAGCAACACCGTCCTGCACCTATTGGCTATCGCCCACGAGGCGGACGTGCCGCTGCAACTGGAGACCTTTGATGAAATCAGTAAAAGTGTGCCGAACATCTGCAAGCTGAGCCCGAGCGGGTCGCACCGGCTCTTTGACCTTTACGAGGCGGGGGGGATATCCGCCGTGCTGAAGCAGCTGGCCGACCAGGGGTTGTTGGAGCTGGGAGAGAAAACTGTTACGGGCAAAACTCTTGGCGAAAATATAAGCCGGGCTTTTGTCCGCAATGCCGAGGTAATCCGGCCCCTTAACGCCCCCTATGCCCATGAGGGAGGCATTGCCGTCCTGCGCGGCAACCTGGCCCCGGACGGAGCGGTGGTCAAACAATCGGCGGTGGCCAAGGAAATGCTGTCGCACTCCGGTCCGGCCAGGGTATTTGACGGCGAGGAAGAGGCGTTCGACGCTATTATGGACGGCAAAATCAATAAGGGTGACGTGCTGATCATCCGTTACGAGGGTCCCAAGGGCGGCCCCGGCATGCGGGAAATGCTGAGCCCCACTGCGGCGATTTCAGGGATGGGCCTTGACAAGGACGTCGCGCTGATCACCGACGGCCGTTTTTCAGGAGGGACACGGGGCGCCAGCATCGGCCACGTGTCACCGGAGGCGTCCGAAGGCGGACCCATTGCTCTGGTACAAGAAGGTGACATTATCGAAATAGACATACCCGGGCGGCGACTGAACGTCCGGATTTCCGACGCCGAACTGGCTAAAAGGCGCGAGCTTTGGCAGCAGCCTGCTCCCAAAGTCACCGGGAAAAGCTACCTGGCGCGTTACGCCGCACAGGTTACCTCGGCCAGCAGCGGAGCCGTCTTTAAGGTAATTAAATAGCGCCACTAACAACTTGTAAAATGCGAGTCATGGCAGCAGGCAACGGCAGTCAAAAAAATACGCCCTACTACGCGCTGCGGCTTACGGCAACCTGGAATGAAACCATAATTTAGAAAAGAGGCAGGCTCAAATTCATCAAGCTTGCCTCTTTGATATCACAGCCGGCTATATGATCATTTTTGTTCCGGGGTTAGCCAATTGCCTATTTTGCGGTAGGGATTCTGCAGTTCTTTGTAAAGACTCCTTTTGGCAAGAAACTCCTGTTTCTTATCGTTTAGAAAATCAAGGTGCTGCTGTATGCCTGCTTTACTCCAACGATAATCCTCTTCAGGGAAAAATTTAAGTTTAACCTCGTCACCCTCCATACCTATTTCACCTTTTGTCCCGCAGAAGGGGCAAATCACGTTTTTCCCATCATGTCTTAGTATATCGCTCCAACAGGCCGGGCACTCGTTTGCCTTGGGGGTGCGTTGATATCCCGGATCAAAAAGGGCCTTGCCCATCTGCTGCGCCCTTTTCAGGTTAGCCGGATCCTCTAAAACTGAAGCAGGATTTGCTCCCAAAAAGCTCTCACTATCAACAAGTCGCCAGTTGAAAAGTTTTGCCGTAAGGTTTAAAGCCGCCTCAGTGTAACCACTCCAACCAGACACTCCGTAAGTAGTAATCGTTATACAGGCTTTACCGCCGTATTGCTCATGTTTATTTTCCACCGATAAAAACCTGTCCTGAAAAGCTTTAATCCTGCTATTTGGTCCCAGAGAATAAGCCGGCGCGGCCAGGACTATGGCATCAGCCAGCCGGATTTTTTCCAGCAGGAAACTGAGATCATCTTCGATACGGCAAGGTTTATCCTTGGGCAAACAAGCGTAACAAGCTTTACACGGTCTTATGTCCAGGTCTGTCAATCTGATCAATTCCAGCTGATTGTCTGCTCCGGTTGCCTCCATTGCCGCCTTCGCCAGTATCTCCGAATTCCCTAAATTCCTTGGAGAAGCTACAATTCCCAAGACTCGTTTCATAACAGCTTTCCCCTCCTTATGCATTCAGGATAATGCTATATTCCTTGTTGCTTTTTCTTCACATTTCCGTATTTTCCTCCTTGCCGTTTAATTATAGCTCCGCTTATTTCTTCCCCTATGGGTGAAATGAGAGGGCAGTAGCTATCAAAAAAAGCAAAGAGGCAAGCTCAATTTAATGAGTTTGCCTCCAGGTGACTATCTATTGGCGCCGTCGATGGTAAGCAACGGCCCGTACAGATCCGGCCGGCGGTCCCTGAAAACACCCCAGACGGCCCGCTGCATTTCAACTTGCTCGAGGTCAAATTCCGCTACTAGAACAGTTTCAGAACTGCGGTCCGCTTCTTTTACTACCTCCCCCTGCTGATTGGCAATAAAGGAGGAGCCGTAAAAGTTAATTTTAGAGCCGCAGATAACCTCCACACCCACCCGGTTGGAAGCGATCACCGGTACCAGGTTGGCTGCGGCATGTCCCCGCATGCAAATCTGCCAGTGTTCTTTGGAATCAATATGGTCGTCCTGTGGCTCCGAGCCGATCGCAGTGGGGTACAAAAGCATCTCGGCTCCCTGCAGGACCATGCATCGGGCAGCCTCGGGAAACCACTGGTCCCAGCAGACACCCACTCCAATTTTTGCATAGCGGGTATTCCATACCTTAAACCCCGTGTCACCAGGATTGAAATAAAATTTTTCTTCGTACCCCGGACCGTCCGGGATATGGCTTTTTCGGTATACCCCCAGCACCTCTCCATCAGCATCAAGCACCGCCACAGAATTGAACATGGCATTGTTCTTTTTTTCGAAGAAGCTGACCGGCAGCACCACTTCCAGTTCCCTGGCCACCTCCTGAAAATGCCGGATCGTCTCCTGATTCTCTACTTCCCTGGCCAGTTTGAAATATGCCGGATCCTCCACCTGGCAGAAATAAGGGGCTTCGAAAAGTTCCTGGAGAAGGATGACCTGCGCCCCCTGTGAGGCGGCATCCCTGACCAGCCTTTCCGCCTTGGCGATATTCTCCTTGCCGTCACTCGTACAACTCATCTGCGTGGCAGCAACAACAACCTTACGCATATGAATACCTCCGCTCTGCTTCCAGCATTCTCGCGGGCATCTGCTGGGTAATGCAGTGCACGTTGCCGCCGCCCTTGATAATGGGCATCCCGTCTATGGGCGCCACTTTCCTGTCCGGAAAGATATCCCTCAACATTGCGGCGGCAAATTCATCGGTTGCGCAACAGCATTCCCCGAAGCAGGGCAAAATGATACCGCCATTTACAAAGTAGAAGTTGACATAGCTTAAAGGCAAACGGGTACCGTCCATATATACTGGATTAGGCTGCTGAAATTCCATTATTTCCAGCTTCCTGCCCCTGGCGTCGGTTGATTCTTGCAGGATCGCAATATTCTCCTCCATAATATCGTAATTGGGATCTGCCGGGTCAGGGCAATTCTGAACCAATACCAGGCCCGGCTTGGCAAAGCAGGCCACGTTATCCACGTGCCCGTCTGTTTCATCCCCCTCAAGCCCCTGTTTCAACCAGATAATTTTTTTGATTCCGAGATACTGCTTCAGGACAGTTTCGATTTCTTTCCTGCCCAGGCGGGGGTTTCGGTTTTTGTTAAGAAGGCACTGCTCGGTTGTTATTAAGGTGCCTTCTCCGTCAACATGGATGGAGCCGCCTTCCAGTACGATGGGCGCGTCAAAACAAGGCAGCTTAAGATGGCTCAAAAGCCTTGGGGCAACCAGGTTGTCCTCTTCCCACGGGCTGAACTTTTCACCCCAGGCGTTAAACTTCCAGTTGATCCCAGCCACTAAACCCCTCTGATCTACAACAAAAGTCGGCCCGTTGTCACGTAGCCAGGCATCATCATGCTCCATAGGCAGGATGTCCACAGCAGGCCCGCATAAAAGGGCGGCTTCCTCAACCAGCTCAGGCCTGACAATCATTGTTACGGGCTCAAAACCTGCTATTGTTCTGGCCACTTCGGCGTACGCCCTGCAGGCGTCTTGATAGCCGTCGGGCCATTGTTCCTCGCTGGCGGGCCAGCCCATAAAGGTGCGAGCATGTGCGCCCCACTCGGGTGGCATCCTGTAATTCAGCTCCTGCGGTGTCATAGCAAAACACCTCTCCTTAGCAGCAGCTTTCAGCTTCATGGCAAGGGCGCCTGAGCCTGAAAGCAGTACATTTTTATTTTGGAGGGTTAATAAAATAGTTATGTTCTATCTTAAGCAGTTCTAATCCTGTCAATAAATAAAAGATTATGCCGTGTAAGCGCAGCTATTTCTAAGTATCCGGCACGGTTCAGTTTTAACTGTATAATAAAAGGACAGGTTTTGCCTGTCCTTTTTGCTAAAGAAACCAGTTATGATTTCTCAAACACAAAAATCAGCAGACCGGTTTACTCGCCCTGATAAAGGCGCTGACGACCGAACCGTTTGCTTCAATACGCTCGTCTTCCGACACACTTGGAAAGAGCTGACCTACGATCATATCGGTCAAATCGTAAACTCTGGTTACTTCCACTTCAACCCCTGTGAAACCCGCGGCAGCCAGCTTGGCCCGGTATTCCTCATCCAGCAGCGCGCCACCCAGGCAGCCCGCCCAAGCCAGCAGGTCCTCCCGCACCTTGTCGGGCAGTGGTCTGGTTAACACTATATCCGACACAGCAAAGCGGCCGCCCGGCTTTAAAACCCGGAAAGCTTCACGCAGGACCAGGTCTTTGTCGGCCGAGAGGTTGATGACACAGTTGGAAATAATGACGTCAATACTGTTGTCCGGCAGAGGGATGTCTTCAAGGTGCCCTTTTAGAAATTCCACGTTCTCCAGCCCCGCTTTGGCCTGGTTATTTCGTGCTTCAGCCAGCATTTCATCAGTCATATCCAGTCCGTAGGCCTTGCCTGACGGCCCAACCCGGCGTGCCGACAGCAGGACGTCCAGTCCTGCCCCGCTGCCCAGATCAAGCACAACCTCACCCTCATGCAGCGGGGCCAGAGCCGTTGGATTACCACAACCAAATGTTGCCGCCACCGCCTCTGCCGGCAGCCCCTCGACCTCCTCCGGCCGGTACAGCCCCCCGGTGATCATATCAGTCGCATTACCAGGCGTGCCGCAGCAGCACGAGCTCCCTCCGGGGCTACAACAACTGCCGGTTTTTCGGGTGATGGCTTCGGCGTACTTTTGCCGTACAGTTTCCCTGATATCCTTACTCATTAAAAGCTCCTCCTATATATCAAATTATTTTGATTCTCACGGCTAAAAAAATTACTCCAGCATGAGATCCTGATAAAGCTGTTGGACAAACTGCTGCAATGTCTTGCTATTAATGGAGTAAAATTTCCACCTGCCTTGCGGCTCCTCTGTAACCAACCCGGCTTCGGTCAGTTCTTTCATGTGGTAGGAAACCCTGGACTGGATCATGCCCAGCTCGGCCATCAGCTCACAGTTGCACAAACCCGGCCGGGACCCTTCACTGCCGGGCAGGGCACAGCAGCCAGACTCACTACGGGCCAAGATCTTCATGATGTTATAACGGATGGGGTCGCCCAACGCTCTGGCAATTATTTCCGGATTGATCATGACTATATTATATCAAATTATTTTGATGAATACAAGCAGTTCCTTTCCCGGAACTCAAAAAGCAAACAAAACCCTTGGTCTCACCTTCTAGTGGGAACAAGGGCGTCAGACTTTTATTCGAAGGGTAGGTACAATAGCCCTGCTATGAATACTTTTATTGTCTCTGCGGATTTTTACTTCTGTCGTACCTTTTATTGTCTAGCCAGTGCCAATAGTTAGAGCGGTACATATCGTAAGGTGTTTTTTGGGGTTCCGTATCCCACCTCAGGTTCCTTCGGCTGCTTTCCGCCTCTGCAGCGGTCACTTGCACCGGCGCCTCCGGGAAGGTTGCTGTAAAAGTTGTTACACTCCCTTCGCCCCAGCCTGCCAAGTTGTGCGCCATTGCTTTGAATTCATAGGTGGCGTCCGGAATAAGCCCAGTGATGGTGAAGCTGAATGACTCAGGGCCGAATGAACCAGTCTCGATACCGGCATCGGTCCAGCTTTCGTTGCCCTGTTCCCTAATTCGAAACTTTCTTTGGTCGCAATGCTCCCAATTGGTATTATTTATGCGCCCATTCAAAGTAACAGCGTTCGGACTGACATTTGTGGCTGCATCTGTCTGAACAGTTGGCGCCACTACCACTGGAAGTGAATTTTCATCAACCCGGCTCAGCGATACAGTTAAACCCTTTTCTTCCCGTGTTTTTGTATATTCATCTGCAGCCTTTTCAATACCTGATTCCACGTTCCTGCTTTCATCTGTCTCACCTTCTGTTACGGGATCATCAGCGTGACGTTCCGCCAACACACCGACTGTTTTATCATCAAGAATTTCTTCTTCCGGCGCCCATTCTTCATCTGGACGTTCCCTTAAATTAACCGGATTATCAACTCCATAAGGCAGTATGTATGCCTTGCCGGCCCTTACTTTAAACCCAATCAGCCCATGATAATCCGGTATCTTTGGTATACTGATAAAGTACATACCTTCCCTATCGGTGAAAGTGGATCCCAGCGATCTTTCAGTTCCCCCGATATGGCAGGAGCATATGATCACTACCGCACCTTCCACAGCAGCAGTATCGGTATCCTTCACTACACCATAGAAATTCAATAAACTATCCATTTTCTGACCCTCAAAAAACTCTCCGGGGTCCGGCCTTATCAAACTATTCTCCATACATATCCGCTCCCCCAAATTTGATTTGCTGCAACCCCACCTTTACTGAAAATTGTAAAGATCCGTCAAAACTCAACCGGCGGAGCCGCCATTTCACAGGAAGCTCCGCTCAGGTCGAATCAAATCCAGACCCGGCATTTAGATGCTGGATGAATGTTCGTTGGCGCTGGCCCTGATAATTATTGCAGTGGAATCTCCAGGTATTTTCGCCTTATCAATATGCAGCAAGTAATGGCCGTCTCTGCTGCTGAAAGTTTGGCAAAGCGGCTCTTCTTTGCCATCGTTTACACGGACATATACCATTACCAGTGCTCCCGGAAGAGGTTTCTTTCCTTCGCTTTCCATTACAAAGCCCTGTAAAACCAGAGCGTCCACCTTTGTCAACACAATGTTGCCCTCAAAATGCTCCTGATTTTGCGATGGTTTTTCAAATTCGATAGCGCCCGACACCCAAGCCATTGAAATACCTCCTTAAAATTGGTAACTGTTAACAGAAATACATTTGTTAGCTAGCTCTGTCATTAAAATATTCAGAAGGTATTAAAGTCGTTACGCACGAATGGCGGTTTGTTAAAAACATATCTAATTTTTTTCTAAATATTTCACCATTTAAATTACATATTTTACATTAAATAACAATTCACACCTACTAAAAATGTCGATTCATTATAATGTCAATAATAGCAGTATTATCATAATATGATACAGGCGAGCAAGAAAATGGTAATACCTGCAGAAGTTCCAATTCCTCCTCTTATTTCTAGCCCGTCTCAAATTCTATATTTAAGGAGGAGAAAAATAATGCGAGATAAGAACCTACAAGCAGAAAGGGTAATATTACTCGACAGTCAAAAAGATCTGGATAAAATTTCCAATATAAATCTAGATCTTCATCTTTTGGAGAGCCAAACGTTGAAAACCATTCCGGAACTAAAGCCGGGAACCAGATCACCAATTAAGACGTACCCAACAGCATCTGTCAAAGTAAACTCTATTATAGCAAAAGCGAAAGTAAAGCATGCAAGAAGATAGTATTAAAATAGAGTCCTTGATGCTACCCAGCGGCAGTATCAAGGACTCTTGAGGTTTGCATTTGGCTTTTGTAAAGGACGAGTATTTACGACATCATTACAAACATTTGATTTACGAAGGATCCTTTCTTAACATGTGCAAACCGTACTGGGAGGTATACAAACCTGCTGGTTTTGCAGTACTTTGAATACTAGTCTGATAACGCTTTTTTCGTCAAATTCAGTAAAGGTTCTTTCTTCAAAAGGACCACCTGTAATAGGCACACGGTTGATGAACTCATCGAACTCAGTAATGGTGCTGCTGATTAATTCACAGAATGGAAGCTCGTTAAAGAATTCAGAACTCTCCTGGTTGAACTCAGACAGGTCGCCGGCCAGCAAGCTATCCTTTTCTGGAAAATCTGTAGTTGGAAGAGGGGTAGTTGCGAGATATTCAAACTCAGTGTTAAAACTGGGCAGGGCATCAACTGGTGGACTAATAAATTCTTCAATTTCTGTTACACATCTGAAGGGCGCATCAAGAACGCAATGGCGAATTACTCCGCAAACGCTATTCGTGCTTACACATTGTTCAGTTGTTGCATACTCGATATTCTTACGGACGAATCCTTCCAGGAATAACTTGTTGGTGTTCTGGATAAGCCTGCACTGTGTGATTTTTAAACGTTTTTTAATTCGCTTGATCTCAAGTGCAGGTGTAGGAAGGGTAATTGTGGAAAAGAGATCGATCTGTACATCCAAATTCGCAAGGACAACCGGTATTTTCCCTATTACAAAATTGGTTGTGTTTACTACCGTTGGGGTTACCGGGTCGCTGTCACACAAAGGTACGGTTTCGGATGCAACGGTAGCACACGCTTGCAGCGGTTTCGGACACGCTAACGCTTCGACTTGGTCATTTTTGACTGCCATTTTTATTCCTCCATTTTTTTAATTTAGATGGCAGGTAAACTATAAAGCATTGATACGTAGAACCAGGTATTACCAAAGCTTTGATTTACTTACCAGCCCTAGCTCATATTAAATAATATTCAATATGGATTTACACTGCTACTATTTAATGTTAAAATATCCAAATTAATAAATTAGTAACTTAATTTAACACCACCGGACAACTCTGAGTTACTTAACCGATAAATAAGATTGGCAATAAAAAGAAAAACGCCCTTTAAAGAGCGCCGTTGATTTCAGATGTTGATTTCAGATATAGATCGATAAATCCACTGTATAGGTATACTGACCACAGGACATAATTCCTGATATAATTTTGTGTCGCGGCAAAATAGTTCTCAGGATGGCATTTTGCACATGGTTTTAACTTAACCCCATGCTTACTTTTTCCTTGCTAGTGGGTAACAACTGGTACTGACTCTTTGTTCATTATGCCTATACGTTCAAAGCCGTTGAAAAACATCTCCTGGTTTTCCGGCGAAACGTAACCCAGGTCAATGTTCAGTGCTTTTGACAGGAACGGGTCGAGAGCAACAAGGTCGTTACGGTCAATGTCGCTCAAAGAAACCTTGCCTGTGGTAACGGCCACCATTTCCATTTCACGTACGCAGGCATTCAGGAAATAAAAAACGTTCTGTACGGCTTTGTCGATATCGAGGAGGCCTGTCCTTTTACCCGTGTACACCACCATGTCTGTAGGCGGCTCAAAGGGCAGCGTTTTGGTAGACTGGTCAGACAGCATCGCCATTACCGCCGCGGTCCCGATGTAAACAGCGTCGGCGCCCAGGGCCATTGCCTTAAGCATGTAGCCGGGAGTGACCAGGCCGCCCGTGGCGATCAGGCTCACCTCCCGGTTGGCGCCCTTTTTAGTTAGGAACTGAGCCGCACGGCTGACAGCGAACATGGTGGGCAGTCCCACGTCATCCTCAAGAATCGGGGCGCCCCCGTGCGTTCCTCCCTCTGCTCCGTCCACCGTGATGAAGTCACATTCGGCCTCCAAGGCGATCTCTATTTCCTTTTCCAGGTAATGTGTCGCCGCTATTTTCAATCCCACGGGAACACCGGCCTCATTTTTCAGTTCCCTGACCAGATTGATAAAGCCCTCTTTGGTATGAACACCCTCCAAACGGGAATGGATGACCGCGTCCTGGCCTCCCGTTAGTTCGAAAACCTCCCGGTAATCCTCCCCAATATTTTTAGCTGCCGTCCGCTGGTTAGTTGAGCCCTGGGCTCCCTGCCCGAGCTGGATTTCGATGGCGTCAAGCCTTTTGTACTTTTCCGGAGTGTTGAGCCATCCCCCACGGTTGTACTGCCCGATCAATAACTGGGCGGCTTCTCTTTCTTCTTCGAGAAGGCCGGCTTCACCGGTATTGGTGGCAGTGCCGGCCAGAGTTGCGGCGCGAGCCAGGGCTATTTTGGCGCTCTTACTCAACGCTCCGCCAAACGACATGCCGGCAAACATAATGGGAATTGTAAGTCTGAGCGGTTTCCTGGCCTTCGGGCCGATCTGGACGGAGGTATTGATGCCAAAGTTTTCAGGCGTCGGGAACCTGAACAAATGGACAGGGTTGAACATAAGCTTTTCCCAGGCTGAAAACCGGATATGGCTGCCAAGCGGGCGGGACACAGGTATACCCTGCTTTGCCCTCATCATTATTTCCGCAAGATAGATGGGGTTGACCTTCTTTGCCGCCGGCACCATTTCGAAAATGTTCTCGATATATTGGTCTCTGGCCATAGTCCGCACAGCGTCGTCAGCTACCTCATTGATGACCCCTCTAAAAAGCCTGGCTAGTATGCCCAAGGTTTGCACCCCCTATTTCTTACCTATTGAATGCTCAATTTCATCTATTTTCTGGGCCATGGAAATACAAATCTGCTTGATCTCACCCAGTTGCCTGGCGCTGCTCTGCTCCGCCACGGCAATGCTGGAAAGTTTCTCGTCCTCATACTTGGTTAAATCAGTGTAATGCTGGCGTTCAATCTGCGAAAGGGTCCCGGCCACGGTCTGAATCCGGTTCAAATCTGAGTGAAAGGACGCAAGTGTTTCAGCAAGGTTTGGCAGGTTTGCCAAATTAAAGACCTCCTTTTTAGCATTTGTTACATTATCCTCTCCATTACCCAGGAACTCATACAATAAAATTAAGGATTTGTGGCGCAAAATAACAACACAACCGGCTACAGACGTCGCCGGTTGTGTTACTTATTTTTTTAGGCAGTTTAAAGTCTTGCACGGGACTCAGTTCGGCACCCTCCTTTGCAGTGGGCAACCTCTCTAAGCATCCATTGTCTTCTCAGCAACTTACACACCACCCTTCGTAGAAATTTTGTTTAGACCAGTCCATAAATTTGCAAGGCTGCTCTTGAAGGCTTCCAAGCCGCTTGGCTATATTCTACGAAATTAAGATTACGAAAATATATCGAAAGTATGACACAATTATTACGAAAACTTTGTAAAAATTTCCTGGTTGCAACTGCCAGGTACCATTATTTAAAAACAGATAAATATCAGAAAATTTATAAATTTATCTATCGACCAATGTCGAATGCTGGTAATTTTTAATATTATTATTTAGTAAGAGCAGGATAAAAAAAGCCCCCTTACATAAGGGGTAAAAGGTAATTATGGATAACCAAACCGCCTGTATATATTATGAATCATTCCCATAATATGTTAATCGCTGGACAACAAAAGGCATAAAAATAAATATACTAATTTATTCCAAATTTGTAGCAACTCCTGCATCCCTGACATATGCTACAAAAAAAGCTAGAAAATATTGGGAGGCTGTTTTATGAGCGAAGAACTTAATCTCTTACTGCAACAACCAACTGAAACCGTCTGTATCGAAGTGCCCAAGGTCTATGATTTTTGTTTTGAGGCTGACCGGCGTGAAAACATCTGCACACCATTAGGTACCTGTATGCCGTCAGAAGGCGCAACGGTCAACTGCATTATCACCTCCGCCACCTGTACCGAGGTAAGCCGGACCACTCCGGATGCCACGGGGAGGGCCAACGTGACTTTTGCCATTGTGGTTACCTACACTCTTGAGGTACTTTGTCCTAACGGAGAGGTCGATTGCAGGTTTGAGGATCTGATGTTCACCTTTACCAAAACAATAGTCCTCTGTGCGCCGGAAGGAACCTTTACCAACTGTGAAATCGTTAACTCCGCATGCTTCTGCCTGATTCTCGGCGAACAAATCTGCTGCACCTTCGACCTCTGTATCGTCGTCCAGTCTTTGGCTATAGTAAAACTACTCGTACCGAGCTTTGGTTTCTGCACTCCGGCGGTGTGCGAACAGGTTTCACCCCAACCCCCGTTTGTCTGCCCTCCAACCTTATTCCCACCACAGTGCACGCCCGTAACGGGAAGAAGGTAAGATATTTGGAAGGGTGGTTGAGCCACCCTTCCTTTTTTTCCAGCGTTAAGGTGTAAATACATTATAAATCAGTTCCCTTGTTCTTGCTCCCCAATCCCCGGGCCATCGCTAGCACCAGCAGCAAAAGAGGGATCCCCGCCTCAAAGGTCAGTGCGTAAAAAGGCCAGACATCCGATACAAATGCAGCAGTTACGGTAACATCCTGGTACATGTGCAGGGATCCTGCCACCACGACCGCCCCTACCGGCAGCACCAGCGGGCGGTAATCTTCAAGCCCCAGGCACTGAGCGGCGCCCAGAACTGCAGCGTATCGCAAAATACATACTTTAATAATACCTCCGGCTATCCAAATAACGACTGGAATTGCTTCCAACCGCTCCAGGAAATTGGCGATGGAGATAAGTCTAACCGCGCTATATATAGGGTAAAAAAATGAAGCGGTCAGGTCGGGTCCGAAAATGGCCAAAGGATACACCACATTTAAAGTCATTATAAAACCGTTCACCAGCGTAGCCAGGAATGCCACCCGCAACGCCCCACCCGGTTTGTTCAAATAGGGGATGATCACGGCCAGGACGATTACTTCGCCCAGCCAAGCAATTTGGGCGGCGGAGCCCTTCACGATAGCAGTAAGCCCGTCATCAACAACCGGGAGCAGTCTCGTCAACTCCATGTCCTTAAAGGCAAGCAAAGTAATGAACGTGATTGAGAACAAGAAAAACGGCAGGAACAGCCCGTTGAACCGGCTGAATACTTCCAGTCCGTTGCGGGTGATATAGGCTATCATGACCGCCGCTACTACATCGTTAACAACCATGGGTGTACCGGGTAACACTGAAGAAAGCATAAAGTTTCCGAATTCCGAAAATACAAGGATCTCAATGTGAATAAGCCACAAAACAAAAAGGAACGCGATTATTTTGCCGGCTACTTTACCTAATACCAGTTCCGGAATTTCAAAAATGGTTTTCCCCGGAAAACGCAAAATTAGACTCACAATCATCCAGGCTATGAGCAGCGCCGCCAGTGTCGCGAAAATTACGGAAAGCCAGGCGTCCTGCCTGGCCGCATTGACCGCAACAGCCGGAGCATAAACACCAGCTGTTGCGACAACAAGGGTAATCATCAGCCAAATAGCCTGCCGGCTGTTGATTTTGCCGGATTCAAGCATGACATTTCTCCTATTTTAATTATTTCAGCCACTCCGAAAGGGGCTTATATAACGCTTCAATTGCATCGTTCGGGTTGGGCGCCTCTAAACCCAGCACCTGGGGCAGTGCCAGAGCGAAGCCCAAAAGCAGGAAGAAAGAAAAGGCCGCCAGTTCCCGCCACGCCTTCTTTTTGACCAGACCCGGCACTTCCAGCGCAATGATTAAAAGAAACACCAAAACCAATAATACGACATAACCGAGCATATCTCGTCCCTCCATTTAAGCCCAGCGATACGTTAAATCTTTCCAGTTCCCAACGCCTCTAAACCCAGTACCAGGGGAAAGGCCAGGGTGAAATCCAAAAGCGGAAAGAACGAAAAAACCGCCGGTTACCGCCACTCCTTCTTTCTAACCACCCCGGCACCAACGCAATGATTGAGGCCGGCTATTTCCTTACAGAAGCTGGCTTACTCAACAGGCCGGTACGCCGCAGGTGAGCCTCCACAGAGATGTTGACCTGTGCCTTGGCAAAAGCATCGTTCCATTGGTACTTTAATTCTTTCCAATCCTGCTTGTACTTACGGTGGAACGCCTCACCGAAATTGAAGATATCCACCCCGTATTCCCCCTGGGCTTTGGCCAAAGTGGCCGTACATCTTCTAATCACTTCCTCGGCCGCCGCCGCTTCGATTTCCTCAGCCTTGTCCGGTGTGGTCAAGTTCTCCCTGGACTGCTGCTCTAAGAGCTCCCCTTCAAAGTCCATGATAATATCAAAACTGATGTTTTCCCCGTCGTACTCCGGCTCAACCCTGGTCCTGGCCCGGGCAACATTTATCGAGATCAGTTTGTCCGGCTGGCCGGGTGAGGGAACAGTAATAATGCCCTTATTTATTTCACCCCGCAGCCACAAAAGACCCCTGGTTTCAGAAGTGTCCAGCCACCCCACCAGGTATTCATCTTTGAAAACCCCCGTGCCGGTAATAACCACCTCTTCGTGCTGCTTCTTGTCTTCCATACCTGACCCCTGAGGCTCTCCCAATTTTTGCAGTTCCACCTCTGGTAAGGCGGGGTTGGTTCCCCGTGAAGCCAGCGCCATGGCGAAGTCCTTAAACATCACCGCAAGGCCGGCTTTGTTCCTTTCAACAAAACCAATTGACTGGGCCGAGGTTTTTTCCAGCTCCGAGTGGCTCTCCAGGAGCTCTTTGGCCTCTCCCCTGGTTACCAGCACCCAGGTGTTTTCCCGGGGCATAGGATCGCGCATAAAGAAATCGGCATAATTACCCACCCCCGATTGAGCCGCTTCTGCCCCAAACACCAGGATGATGTTATGCGCCCAGTAAATGCGGCGGGATATTTTCAGGGCCAGATTCCGTTCGGCTTCGAAGATAGTGTCGCCCGTCTCGGATACCACCCAGGTAATGTTCTGCCTTTCTGCCGCCCCGACGCCGCCAGTTTCAGCTCCGCCGGCAAAGGCGGCAGGCCTGGCCAACTGCAGGGTGAGCCGGATCCTGTTGTCCGGGGTGCGGTCCACCCCGGCTCCCATGACAATGGCCAGTTCGGACATCTCCCGGCGGCTCCAGCAGCCGCTTAAGCACACCAGGGTCAGCAGGATCAATAACAGGGAAACGGCCTTTCTGGTCATCCAAGCTTCTCCCCCTTCCCCCTGGCCAGGGCTGCAATCAGCAGCAAAAGCGGTATGGCTGCTTCGAAAGTGAGGGCAAAGAAAGGAAATACCTGAGCCACAAAGTGCTGCAAGTGAATCGTGCTAGGATGATCCAAGATGGACAGGGCCATCAGTACCCCCCCTACAGGAAGCACCAGCGGGCGATAGTCTTTTAGCTCCAGCACCTGGGATATGCCCAGCACAGCTGCCCAGTAAAATATGGAGATCTTCACAAAACCAGCGGTAACCCAGGCTGTCATTGCCAATGCCTCCAACCGCCCCAGGAAATTGGCGACGTTTACAATCCGGTACTTGTTTAGACCTGGAAATACCATTGCGTCGATGAGGTCCGGTCCAAAAATGGCTATTGCATTAGACACAACCAGCATAAAAACAACGCCACTGACCAGAACGGCCGTCACCGCCGCATGGTGGGACTCCCGCGGCTTGTTGAGGTAGGGGATTACCAAACCGATTGCAACAATCTCGCCGAACCAGGCTAAAGGGACTATCGCTCCCTTAAAAATACTTATAGCCTCAGCATCTGCAACCGGAAGCAGTCTGTGGATATCTGTTTCCCTACTTGCCAAAATAGAGGTAATCACTATTAACCCCATGATTAAGGGGAAAAAAATTTCATTGGCACGGGAAAAGACTTCCAGACCGTTTCTGACTGTATAGGCGGCAATGCCCACAGCCACAAGATTAAAAACTATAAGAGGGGTTGACGGCCTAAAAGCAGTTACTAGAAATTCTCCGTATTCCCTGATGACCCCCGCATTAATATGCAGGAACCACATGATATATAAAAAGCCCACCAGCTTGCCCGGCCAGCTGCCCAGGATTTCAGCCGGATATTCAAATATGGTCCGGTCCGGGAAACGCAGGCCCAGGGTCGTCACCAGACGCGCGATTAAAAGCCCGGCCGCGGTGGCCAGACCAATTGAAATCCATGCGTCCTGCCGGGCGTGTTTGACGGTGATGGCCGGAACAGAGAGAATAACCGTGGCAAAGATCGTGGTGATCATCAAAAATACGGCCTGTCTACTGCTGATTTTACTTTCTTCCAGTATTCCCCTCACCGCCTTTCTTCCCGGTCCGGGTTTCCGGTGGGACGGGTTCTTGGCCCGATTCCTGCCTCTTTAAGTTTTTCCACCCGATTAACCTGGGACGGGTGAACATAGCCCACCAGGGCGCCCGTACGATCAGGTCTTTCATATCCCCAAGACTCACCGGGGCTATTGGTGACAGGTAAGGTGTCCCGAAGGAACGCAGGGCACACAGGTGCACCACAATGACGATCAAGACGGAAATCAGTCCATACAGCCCCAGTGTGGCCGACAGGACTATCATCGGGAAACGCAGCAACCGGATGGCAAAACTTGCCGAATAAAAATATACAAAGGAAGAAATTCCGGTAAAGGCTACCACAATCACTGTGGCCGGAGCCACCAGACCGGCCCGCACGGCGGCCTCCCCGACAATCAAGGCGCCTACAATACTGACCGCCTGGCCCACCTGCCGGGGCAGCCTGATCCCGGCTTCCCTTAATATTTCAAAGGTGAGCTCCATTAGCAGTGTTTCCACGAAAGCCGGAAAAGGAACCGCCTCCCGCTGGGCGGCCAGGCTCAACAGGAGCGCGGTGGGCAGCATCTCCTGGTGAAAAGTGATAATGGCAATATAAAAGGATGGCATTACCAGGGACAGGAACATCGACAGAAAACGGATTATTCTTACAACCGTCCCGATTTGGAACCGCTCGTAGTAATCCTCCGCTGAATGCATAAATTCAACAAACACTGTAGGAACGGAAAGGACTATAGGTGTCCCGTCCACCATAATGCCCACCCGGCCCTCCAGGAGCCGCGCCGCCAACCTGTCCGGTTTCTCGGTATGGTTGATTTGAGGAAAGGGGCTCCAGGTGTTGTCCTGGATCAGCTCCTCGACATACCCGCTTTCCAGGATGGAATCAAGATCAATCCCCTGCAGCCGGCTCTTCACCTCTTCCACCAGTTTATCGTTAGCGATCCCTTTTACGTAGACCACAGCCACATCGGTCTTCGTTACCCTGCCCAACTGCATCATTTCGAGTTTAAGGTCGGAGTTTTTGATTTTGCGGCGGAGCAGTGCCGTATTGGTTCGTAAAGTTTCCACAAAGGATTCCCGGGGTCCCCGCACGACCATCTCGTTTTCCGACTCAGAAACTTGACGGGCTTCCCAACCCCGCATCCCGTTAATAATAGCAAACGGGTGTCCTTCCACCAGGAGTACGGTATCACCGGACAGGACGGCCTCAATCACGTCTTCCAGTCTGTCCGTTTCTTTAACCTGGTGGACGCAAAGACCCCGCTCCTTGATCAAATGGTAGGCGCTGGCTTTCGTGATGTCGGCGTCCGGCGCTGCCATGGGCACCTCCAGGGACAGGGCGCGCATGATCTGCTCGCTGACCTGGTGTTTGTCGGGCAGTCCGTCGGTGTAAATCAGAACCAGCCGGATATCTTCCCGCTGGGCAAAGAGAAATTGCCGGTAAACGATATCGCTGCAGTTTTGGAAAATCCCCTTTATCCTCGCCAAATTGCTTGCCAGGTCTGCACTAAGAAAAGAAGAAGCTTTATCCGGATCCGTGTTGTCTTTAGGTTTGTCTACCGGAGCTTCACTAGCGCCACCTGTATTTTTTTTTGCGGCCAGCAGCTTAGCCCTAACCGGCCTAATCAATTTCCGCATCTTTTTCCCCTCTTAAAAAACGAAATGACCATGGTTATTATTAACAACCATGGTCATTTCATACATCACAGGATTTTTTCAACCTGCTTGCCCCGACAATTTTTAACCTATCATTATTTTACCTTCCGGATAACGTACTTGCGCTTGCTGTTGACGGAAAACCAACGCGTAACCTATGGTGATAGGTCCCAAACGTCCCAGGAACATGGTAATAATAATTATTATCCGGCCAAATTCGTTTAATTCACTGGTTAAACCAAGGGATAAACCCACAGTGCCTAAAGCGGAAACGACCTCAAATAATATTCTAACAAGGTCGGATTGATTTGTTAAAGAAATTAAAAAGGTCATGAGAAAGACTACAAATATTGATAGTAATGTAATTGCCAGCGCCCTGGAAACCTCATGGGATTCAATTCTACGCTTAAATATTTCAGTATCTCTCTTGCCCCGCAATATGCTGTAAATAGCAACCCACAACAATGTAAAAGTCGCTGTTTTTATACCGCCTGCCGTAGAACCAGGTGAACCACCAATAAGCATAAGGAACATGATCAATAATTGTGTGGGTAATAGCAGCGTGGTAAGGTCTATTGTATTAAACCCGGCAGTTCTTGGTGTTACAGCCTGAAAATAGGAGGCTAATAATTTATGCGATGGTGTTAATCCATGCAATGCATGGTTATACTCTGACGCAAGTATCAATACTGTTCCCAAAACAATCAAAGCGCCTGTAGTTATAAGGACAACCCTTGAATGCAACGATAACTTTCTTGTTTTCTTATACGCGTATATTTCATATATGACTACAAAGCCTAATCCTCCTAAAATAAATAGGCTTGAGATAACCATATTGGCTACACCGTCCACAGTAAGTTCAGTAAGACTTTTAAAGTTACCAAACAAATCGAAACCTGCGTTATTAAAAGCAGAAATAGCATGAAAAATTCCAAACCATATGGCTTTCGTAATACCCATAATGGGTATCCAATGCAAAGCCAATATTACAGCGCCTATTATTTCAAATGAAAATGAGAAAATTAATAGATATTTAAAAATATTTACGATTCCTTGCACAGTGAAGTTGCCTAAAGCTTGTTGCATTATTATCCTTTGTCTGAATAATATTTTCTTACCCAATAACAAGGCAAATAAAGTTGAGAAAGACATTATTCCCAAACCGCCTATTTGTATCAGAAGCATTATTACAATCTGCCCAAAAACCGACCAGTTCGTTGCGGTGTCTACCACAACTAAGCCGGTAACGCATACTGCTGAGGTAGCGGTAAACAAAGCTGTCAACCAATCCCTGGGCATTCCTTCGTTTGATGCCCAAGGCGTAGACAGTAGTATGCTTCCCAATAGAATTACAGCCATAAAACCCAGCGCCAATAATTGGGATGGTTTCAACGCCGAAATTTTCATTTTTGTCAAGCACCTCAAAAAATTATTATTCCATATCATAAAGTTTCTTTAAATCAGCGTTTTTACCTACCGCTACCAGCACGTCCCCCCTATCTATAACTTGAGCCGCACGAGGAGCGACGATAATTTGCTCACCTCTTTTAATTGCTAAAATGGTAATCCCCATCATTTTTCTCACACCTAACTGATCGAGGGTTTTCCCGATATAAATTTCCGGAGCTCTGAACTCCATGATACTGTAATGCGGTGAAAGTTCGATGTGGTCCATAATGTTTTGAGAAACAAGCATATGGGCCAGCCTTTTCCCCATGTCCCGCTCAGGGAAAATTACGCCTGCCCCCATTTTCTCTAAAACCTTGCCGTGCAAATTATTTCTGGCTTTTGCCACAATCTTTTTAACGCCTAATTCCTGTAATATAATTACAGCCAATATATTAGCCTGAATATTCTCTCCTATAGAAACCACGACCACATCAAAATTTCGGATGCCCAGAGACTTTAGAGCCTGCTCGTCCATCGCGTCAGCCTGTACCGCATGGGTACACGTATTAACCACGCTATTAACCTTTTCGCTATCATTATCGATGGCTAAAACATCGTAGCCCAGGAGGGTCAGTTCTTCTATTAGACTAATACCGAAGCGGCCCAGACCAATTACTGCAATTTGTTTTTTCATATTATAACCTCATTTGCATATATTTTGACTTTCACTATATTAGTTTATAGCTTCTATTATGATACTTGTCAATAAAAATAAAACTGGCAGAAAAACGATGGTATAATAAATAGTAGTGTGATGGAAGAACTGGTATACAGTAAAACATCTATATCAAGAAGGGATGTTTGATGATGACGCTAACCTTTGAACAGGGACCAATCAGACCGCCCAGTGAGGCCAACAGTCTTTTAATCAGGCTGACCAGGAACTGCCCGTGGAACAGGTGCGCTTTCTGCAACGCCTACAAGGGCACAACTTTTTCGGTGCGAACAATTGAAGATCTTAAGAGGGATATTGATACTATAGCAGAGATGAGCCGTTTAATTGGTCAGGTATCCCGCGCTGGTGAAATGCCTTCTGAACTGTACCAGGCAAATGAATACCAGGTCTACCATATTGCCGACTGGCTCGCCCACGGCGGTAAAACGGTTTTTTTACAGGACGGAAATTCAATACTGATGAAAACTGCCGACCTTATTAAAATCCTTGAATATTTAAAAAAGAAGCTGCCCTCTGTGGAGCGCATTACCAGTTACGCCCGCTCCAGTTCTCTGATCAGGAAGAGTGTTGATGAACTGGCCCAACTGAAGGAGGCCGGGATTTCCCGTCTCCATGTGGGTCTGGAATCGGGCTGTGATGAAGTGCTGAGATTCATGGACAAGGGAGTTACTGCCGAACAGCACATTGATGCCGGCAAACGGGTCAAAGAAGCGGGAATTTCCCTCTCGGAGTATGTTTTGTTGGGTCTGGGCGGGCGAAAATGGGCACAGGAACATCCGTTTGAAACGGCTAGAGTGCTAAATGCCATCAATCCCGACTATATCCGCCTGCGCACCCTGGCCATCGTCGAAAACACGCCCCTCTACACTAAATTGCAGCAGGGTGAATGGGAAGAACAACCCGACGAGGAAACTGTAAAAGAAGAAAAGATTTTAATCGAGAACCTGGACGGCGTTAAGAGCAGGCTTCTTTCCGACCATTCCATGAACTTGCTGGGAGAAATCAACGGCAGGCTGCCGGAAGATAAACCTGCCATGCTTAAGGTCATTGACCGTTTTCTGGCCCTTCCGCAGACAGGAAAAGAAAACTTCATCCTGGGCAAAAGGTGGGGCTTGTATAACAGACTCAATGACTTGCAGGACCCGGAACGGCACGAGCGGGTTGAAAACACCCTAAACAAGCTAAAAAGCCAGGGCCTGCTTGAAGCAACCATAGCCAACCTGAAGTACCAAATGGTCAGGGTATAAGTCATGCAAAAGGGTATAATAAACGAAAACTTTTTGGAAAGGAATAAATTATGATTACATTAATTGCAAAACTTAAAGCGCAACCAGGTAAAGAAGCTCTGCTGGCCGATGAATGTGTGAAACTGGCAAAAAATGTCCGGGAACATGAGCAGGGGTGTTTAATGTATATACCCCACGTTTCCACAGAAAACCCCGCAGAAATAGTCTTTTTCGAAAAATATATCGACCAGGAAGCGTTTCACGCCCACGGCCAAACCCCATATTTTAAGGCGTATAAAGAAAAATGCGGTGAGCTGGCAGAAGGAAATTCTAAAATACAATTTATTAAGGAATTGATTTGAGTTTTTTGACACCTGGTTGTCCAGTCTCAACGTTCCACATGTCAGTTACCCGGTCCTGAAAAAAATCCGGGTCGCGGGACACTAAAACAACAGTCCCTTAAATTCTTTTAGCGCTTTTCAACGCATATTTAGTTAAGCAAATAGAAATTTAAGAAAGGTCGCTTCCAGCATAATGGCCAAGGACAAAACTCCCGTTACTCCAGCTATCCGTTTTCTAAAAAAGGAAAAGGTAGCCTTCACAGGCCACCTGTACGATTACGAGGAACATGGTGGAACAGCGGCTTCCGCACGTGAGCTGGGTGTAGATGAACACAGCGTCATTAAAACCCTTGTTATGGAAGATGAAAACAAGAAACCTTTGATTGTCTTAATGCATGGGGACCTTCAGGTATCGACCAAGAACCTGGCCCGGCGCCTTGGAGTTAAGTCCATTACCCCTTGTACCCCGGAAACAGCAACAAAGCATACCGGGTATCTGGTCGGCGGGACTTCCCCCTTCGGCACTTTAAAGAGAATGCCGGTTTACCTGGAGGAAACCATCCTTGACCTTCCCCAAATCCATATTAACGGCGGAAAACGGGGCTTTCTTGTGATCATCGACTCCAAGGAACTGGTGCGGGTTTTAAACCCCGTATTGGTAAAGGTTGGTATCAATCACTAGTCGATTAATAACAAACCATAATAGTTTCCGTCGCTTTCAAAGTCCTTTAAGACCGTGATAGGCCAACCATTTGTTCTCACTGTTTCAAACACATCAATACCACACGCTTCCATTGACGGCCTTGCATTTTTGGGCTGTGCGCATTTCTCCGGATTGCAGGTTTTACATATCATGCAGGGTCCGGCCCCGAACCCTGTCACTTTATAATATCCGGCTAAAAAAATCTCTCTCTCCAGTTTTAAAACCACTTCTGAAGGATCATTCCAATTTGCTTTGCAATGCACCAGCAGAGCACGCTTATAGCAGTCAATCATTTCTTGGGTTTCTTTATGTGTCGGCGTATTGGGAGGACAACAGTGCCTTCTTCTGGGGCCATATTTACAACCGAAGCTGCATTTCATTCTGACCCACGCCGCGGTTTTGATGGTGCCCGGATCAATAATTTTCGCATCAACAGCGCCAATTTGTTTAGCTAAATTAATGAAGCCCGATAAATCGCTGCCATAATATATTCGCCCCCATACCATTATCTTGAGTGTATCATACATTAAATTGGGCAAGCCGTAAATACTGCGGCTATTAAAAACACGAGCATGGTAATGGAGTTTATTATTAACAGTGATGAAGAAGAAGGAACATGTAGGGAATTACCAAAAGGATTTTTATTAGCAATGTATAATAAATAAGCAAAAACAGTGAGGGTGTGATATTGCTATGTTTTGGTGGATTGCGGCCGCTGTAGTATGGGTAATATCTGCTGCTTGAATTTTTTATATCATGGCGGACGTGATCCGCGGTAAAGCCCCGGTCTTAAGCTCTAAATTATGGCCCGGTTATATATTTCATGGTGTTACTGCTATTTTAGTAATCGTTTTTATCTTTAAGGCTTTAACTTAATCATTGAAAATAAAATTCAGGCTGCAGGAGGCGCTGAACTTGTTGAGAATAGCTGGTTACCTACTCCTATTGTTAGGTATTGTTTGAATTGTCACGATCATGGGAGGAGTATTCTCTCACACTTATTCCAGTATCAACCAACTATGGGGTGCGTTTGCTTTTCACCTGATTGCCATGATTGCAGGGTTAATGTGCATTGCTAAAAGCATGAACCGTCAGCAAAAAGCTTGAGGTAGAGATCGCATTTTTATGAGGTTGGAGCAGTGAGTCAGAGAGGGATCTCTGACTCACTTCATTGGCTGTCGCAAATATCAGCGCTCAAAATAATTTCCTGATAAATTGTTCATTGACGGAAAAACCCCTTTTGTACCAACCCTTATTTCTTAAAACCAGTATATACATGGATGGCGTCTCTCAGAAATTCCGCCGTACCCGGTTGCTTTTCGTCGTAGTACGCCTTAAACCGTTCGTCATCCATATACATTTGAGCAAGACCCGCGTGGGCTTCTTTACTGTACTCGCTCCAGAAATAAGTTAACCATTGCTTATGCAAATCCGCCGCTTTTTGAGCAATAGCGCCGGCAGGCTCGCCAGTTTTGAAAGCTTCGGCTAAAGTGGCGTTTACTTCATCTGCCAGTCTAGTTACCTCTTCATACTCTTCTTGTGTCATATTCTTCAGCTTTGCATTGGACTTGTTTACAGTATCAGCGCCGTATTTATTACGAATTTCTTTACCGTATTTTATCTCGTTATCATCAATCAGCTTTTGCTTGAAACCTTCGAACTTTTCTTTATCGGTCATGCTCATTCTCCCTTCGGTTAAGGCAATTGTTTTTTCCACATTAGCAATTAGTAAATCTAACTGCTTTCTTTTTTCGAGGAGTTGGGCGCGATGTTCCTTAAGTGCTCCAACTCCGTTGAAGGAAGGGGCGGTCACAATTTTTTTAATACTTTCCAGACTGATTCCCAGTTCTTTGTAAAACAGGATTTGTTGCAGCATGCTAACTTCCGCTTGACCATAGATCCGGTATCCCGACGAGTTCATTCTTGCCGGCTTAAGAATACCAATCTCATCATAATACCGGAGCGTTCTGGCGCTGATCCCTGCCAATCGGGCCAACTTCTGCACTGTGTATTCCATGTGGCTACCCTCCCGACAACATCACTATACACCTTTACGCAACGTCAAGGTCAATCATTTTTTCGCAGAAAAAATGACTCACAAGAGCTCATTCTGTCTAGAAAGTATTTTAGTCCTATACTACCCGAAAGCCCACAATCACTTGTGGGCTTGACATTCTAAGGTGCAAACTTATCCTTCAAGGAGCGCAACCTTCATACACTTCTATAGCATGGCGGAGAAAGTCAGGGATAGGTCTTGTCGCTTGGTTGGTAAAGTCATAGCTGACATAAACATTTTCCGCCTTTAGCAACGGTTTATCTTCTCCATCTCGCGTAATAAGAAACCTCATCACAAAACTGGTATTGCCCATTTCAACAGTTTTACACCATATATTCAACCAATCATTAACGACAGCCGGGGTGTCAAACTCCAAAGTGACCTTTTTGACGATATAAGCAAATTTACCACTTTTGGCCATTTCAACCCGTTCAAGTTTCAGTCCCTCGCTAAAATACTCGCTCACAGCAATATCAAGGTAATTAAGGAAATGTGCGTGAAATACGATTTGCGCAGAATCAACTTCAGAGAAACGGACCTTCAATCTATGCTTAAAACGATAACTTGGCATTATAACACCACCACTTGTTTTTATATGGTATACTATAAACCACCTTTCCTTGCGATAAAAGCAGTATGAGACAATTTTTTCTGATGAAGATAAAACTCTGCCCGGCAGGAGTCATGTAATGATGATGAAATCTTAATCTACTTTCATCCTCCCCTATGATCCTGCATTCCTGGAAGTTTGCCGTGAAATTGAAAAAATCTATTTATGTTTATTTATAAAGTTGACTATATATTTGCATACTGCTAATATAATTTTCATAAACATTTTTCAAGGTTTAATCAATTCCCCGGGAGGCGATATACATGAAAGTGGTTGCGTTTAACGGAAGTCCAAACAAAAACGGCAACACATATGCAGCAATAAAAATGGTCGCACAGGAACTGGAAAAAGAAAATATTGAAGTTGTAATCATTAATGTGGGCAACAAAGCAATAAGCGGATGTATCGCCTGTAACGAATGTATAAAGAACCAAAATGAAAGATGTGCAATAACCAGTGACCCTGTCAATGAATGGATTCAGGAAATGAAAAATGCAGACGGCATTATATTAGGCTCTCCGGTACATTATTCGGCCATAGCAGGGACAATGAAATCATTTTTAGACCGTGCCTTTTTCGTGGCTTCTGTAAATGGCGGGATGCTCAGACACAAGGTAGGCGCCAGTGTTGTAGCCGTCAGGCGCTCAGGGGGACTGCCCGCCTTTAACCAGCTCAATAATTTCATTAATTATTCTGAAATGCTGATGCCGACATCGAATTATTGGAATATAGTATATGGCACAGCACCAGGAGAAGCTGAACAGGACGAAGAAGGAAAACAAATCATGAGGGTGCTTGGAAAAAATATGGCATGGTTGATGAAACTTGTTGAGTTCGGCAAAGATAAAATCACAGCGCCACCAAGAGAAAAAAAGGTGTTTACAAATTTCATAAGATAAAATGTGCTTATTATAAGAAGAAGAAATCGAAAGCCCCGCAATCGCTTGCGGGGCTTGATTGTTTTTTAAACGACCAAAAAACAATCGGTTGCCGGCCGGATCGCATACCAGAAATCTTTTTCATACCCCCTCTTGAGGCGGGTATGTTTTTTTGGGTGTCTGCGGGATGGACTAAACGGCCTCCCTCATTCTCTTGATTTTCATTGGAACCTTTTTCTATTTTTATATTAATCTCCGATTTTTATGCAACACTAGCGACACACAAGCTAAAGTTTACTTAGATTTTGACGAATATTATAGTAGTATCAAGTAAGGGAGCAAATTTGGGGAAAACATTAGTGAAACGATATTCCAGTTAGAGTTGGACAACAAACCATAATTAATGGAGATTAACTATGAAAAAATTTATCATTTTTTTATTCATGGTTTTAGTCGTTTTTTTAGTTATGGCTTTTTCTATGTCTTGTGAAGCAATTGAAAAACCGCAGTATTATAATCAACCAGATTCTTTCTTAGTTTCATATATGTCCACATTCCCAGATACAGAAACTAAGATTATTAAAGCACTTAATATAATTGATATTATGTATCCTAATTGGCAAGATAATTATAAGTATGGAATTTTCGATTGTTCAGAAATGACTGAATTTGTTTGGTATTTTTTTAATAAATGTGGTATTGAATCAACTTATTGTCAAAGTAATACATTATGGCATTGTTGGTTAGAAGTTAAAGATAACAATAAAAATATAATTATTGAAACCACAACATTAAGTATAGTGTCTGAAGAAAATGCTGGATGGTATTATAGTGGACGCGATGTAAAATATAATCGCCATATGCGTATCGATGAAATTGATTGGTGGAATAGTAAGATATTTAATGGTAGCTTATTATCGAGTGATTTGCGATATAGATAGGGAGTGTACCGGCTTCCGTGTAAATGGAATAATCTCACAAGTAATTGTACACACTAATAATGCTTTTACTCATGCGCAGGATAGGGCAACGCGGGAGCGCGACCCGAGCGGGCTTGAGGTTTGGCG
>NZ_QFGB01000040.1:0-38899 GCF_004369245.1 Pelotomaculum sp. FP
TTATCATTATTTTGAAAAACAATGCACTAAAAAAGGTAACAGAAAACCGGCCCGGCCAAGGTAGCTGCTAAACAGTGACCTGGGGGGCCGGCATAAAAGCTATTATCATCATAACAACCCATACCCAGTAAAGAGGGCTTGACTGCCCATTCGCACCACGGCGTCCAGGGCTTGGATTGTGGATATTGTATAGGTAATTTAATTACTTTAGGTATCACCACCATATTTCAGGTGCTGTTGCCCAACTACTATAATAGCCACTTCCACAATACAGGAGTCGCGCGACTGACTGGTACCGTTACCGTACCCGCTGTGAAATCGGCTAATGATTTTGTTGGTCTCGGCACCCGTACTTTGGGAACCGGTTCCCGAACCTATCTGGATTACCCATATTTCCCTTAATTGGAATTTTGGTTGTCCGGTGGTTCTAATACTATTATACGAGGGGGATAAGTCGTGTCGGAAAGTTTTATTCAGGAAATGTTTGCTGAAAGGATCGGGGGCTCGAACTTCGGTAAGGATACGGTTATTTACAAGTTCGAAAAGATTAAACGTGCTAAAGATGCAGCCAGAAAAGCTCATCCAGGTGTGGAAATAATCGATTTGGGGGTAGGGGAACCCGATGAAATGGCTGATGTGGGAATTGTGGGCAAACTGACCGAAGAGGCCGCAAGGCCCGAGAACCGGGGATATTCCGATAACGGGATCCAGGAGTTTAAAGTAGCGGCGGCCAAATACATCGAGAAGGTCTACGGCGTAAAAGGTTTGAATCCCGAAACGGAAATAATACACGGTATCGGTTCAAAGCCGGTGCTGGCGATGCTCCCGGCGGTGTTTATAAACCCCGGTGACATTACCATAATGCCGGTGCCCAATTACCCGGTGCTGGGAACCCTGACCAGGTGGTTTGGCGGCCAGGTGGTCAACCTTCCGATAACGCCGGAGAACGAGTTTCTACCCGATATAGAGTCTCTCGATGAGGAAACCTGTAGAAGGGCCAAACTGTTGTACCTGAATTATCCCAACAACCCTACCGGGGCAAGCGCAACCAGAGAGTTTTTCGAAAAGGTAGTGCGGTTTGCCAAGGAAAAAAACATCATAATAGTTCATGACGCCGCTTACGCCGGGTTGGCGTTCGACGGGGAGAAACCTCTGTCTTTCCTGTCGGTTGAAGGGGCCAGGGATGTGGGGGTTGAACTGTTCTCCTTGTCCAAGGCGTTCAACATGACCGGCTGGAGGCTGGCGGCGGTCGCCGGGAACGAGTTGATTATAAAAGGATTTGGCGCCGTAAAGGACAACAACGACTCTGGCCAGTTCGCCGCTATACAGAAAGCTGGGATTTACGCCCTGGAGCACCCCGAGATTACAGAAAAAATCAGCGAGAAGTACTCCAGAAGGCATAATATGTTGGTATCAGCATTGAATGAAGTTGGATTTAATGCCAGAAAGCCAAAAGGATCATTTTATCTTTATGTAAAAGCACCCAAAGGCATAAAGGGTGGCAGAAGGTTCGATAACGCCGAAGACTTTTCGCAGTACCTTATCACCGAAAAACTTATCTCAACCGTCCCTTGGGATGACGCCGGCAGTTATGTCCGCTTCTCAGTAACCTTTATAGCAAACGGTATCGAGGAAGAGAAAAGGGTTATTGACGAGATAAGAGAAAGGTTTTTAGATGTGGAGTTCGAGTTTTAATCTCGATCTTATTAATGGTCCGAAACTTTATATTCGGTACTTTATTATTTTTTATAACGAAAGAGATGGAGATTTCTTGTAGAAAATTACTCTCGGTAGTATTTAATCGATGCTTGAAGCTTTAAAAAGGAGGATATTGAGTGAAAAGCATAACTACCTTGTTTGTGTTGGTGGCTTTTGTATTTGGAATGATTTTTTTACCTAACATGTCTCAAGCTGCGGTTCAAGAAAGTACTTGCTACTTTTCTGTACTATTTAATGAAAATAAGATTCCTAGTGATTTTAGCGCGAAACTGGCATCTTATGGAGGGGAAATTACATATACTGTTCCTGAAATAGGATTTGCACAGGTAAAAGGAAATAGTGAAATGTTTTCAGAGTTAAAGAGCTTTTCTTCAGTAAACTTAGTTAACCCTTCAGTTTCTTGGTCCATGCCTGAAGTTAAAAAAAACGGATTGAAAAGTGATTTAACTCTAGATACAGATCAGTCTTCCTTATGGGATCTTGAATGGGATATTAAACGTGTTACTCAAAATGGTGCAAGTTATCATTTGGGAACCGGTTCCCATAATGTTGTAGTAGGGATTATTGACAGCGGCATTGCTCGTGAACACCCTGATTTGGTTGCAAACCTGTTACCGGGCTCAAAGAACTTTGTCCCCGCAGGTGGCTACAGGAATACGGAACCATATGAAACAGGTAATACCGGTGAATATGATGATAGAATGGGCCATGGCAGCCACATCGCTGGAACCATTGCAGCACATGGGAAGATGTTAGGTGTAGCACCGGACACAGGAATCCGTGCTTATCGTGTATTTGGAGAATCCATGGCTGAGACAGCCTGGATTGCTGCCGCTATTGTGGCTGCAGCAAATGATGGGGTCGATGTTATTTCTCTGAGCCAAAGTGGTTTTGATCTAATAGGTCAAGCCTTTTGCATCGACCCTTTAACCGGGAAGAAGGTTGCATTAGGAAATGATATTGCTGATTTCTTAGCTTATAAAAAAGCTATCCGGTATGCAATAAATAAAGGTAGTTTAGTGGTTGTAGCAGCTGGTAATGAAGGTATGAATTTAACAGCGAAAGGAAATGTGACTGACTACCTGAACTCCATATATGGTAGCTATGGTTTAAATTTTGTGGGGGCAGGATTTGAAGTGCCCGGAACGGTTCCTGGTGTAGTGACAGTATCCGCAACAGGGCCTGACGATACATTAGCTTTATACTCTAATTTTGGACCAGGCTTTATTGATCTAGCTGCCCCGGGTGGTAATATATCCGGGTTTCTTGAGTACCAACAGAATGGCAAGCTTGATGAATACTATGAGAAGGAGCTTTATAAAAGTGAGTTTTGTTTAAGCACGGATAATCATGGAGATTATTCCTATAACGCAGGTACATCTATGGCAGTGCCTAAAGTTGCGGCTGTTGCTGCCTTAATTATTGACAAATATGGTCAAATTGGGCCTGGCAAGGTAGCAGAAATGCTCTATAAAAAGAGCATCGAACCAGTAAGCGGTAAGGAACAGTCTTATTTTGGAAGTGGTCGCTTGAATGCAGTTAAAGCTTTGACAGATTAAATTCCTTATTGCCCAGGGCGTGCAAGACGCTGCTTATGTCCATCCAGAAGAAATGCCAAATTTAAAAAGGGTAGAAGAGAGGGGTTCTAAGGGAACCCTTCTTCATTTTTAGTTCATGCTAAATCCAGACAAGATTTTGTAATAGCTAGACGCGATTCTGCTATTTTTAGACAATAAATATAGACAATCAGCTTTAATATTGCTAACTTAAAATCTACTGCCATCTTTTTGCTTTAGTTGCATTAAAGGGGTTGAATTGTTTTTGAGAATAGAGGTAAAAAACGAGTTTCCCTTTATAATACTATTTCTTTCTGTTATCCTTGCGGTATTTATTGTTTTGGATATGAGTGGAACTGTGCGGGTTGTTTTGGGATTGTCTTTTGTACTGTTTTTCCCCGGGTATACCTTAATAGCAGCCTTGTTTCCAGCTAGAGACGATCTTAACTGCATTGAACGGATTGCCTTGAGCTTCGGTCTAAGTATAGCCGTGGTACCGCTTCTGGGTCTTATCCTTAACTATACTCCATGGGGGATAAGGCTTTATCCCATATTGTTGACGCTTTGGATTGTTACGTTCCTGCTGTCCGTTATCGCAATCCACAGAAGAAATAAACTTTCTTTTGAAAAACGTTTTATGGTTTCTTTAAACGTAGAAGCAACTAAATGGGGCAACCTTTCACGGATGGACAAAATTCTCTCGGGGGCACTGGTGGGAACTATTATTTTTGCAGTAGGAAGCTTTTATTATGTCACAACCATACCAAAAGTTGGTGATCAGTTCACGGAATTTTACATTTTAGGCTCCGGCGGGAAGGCAGAGTTTTACCCCCGGGATATAAAAACAGGTGAGGAGAAGGAGGTTATCCTGGGAACTGTTAACCACGAATACCGTCCGGTCTCCTATACAGCTGAGGTAAGAATGGACGGTTATGTAAAGACACGACTCGGCCCTTTTCAATTAAACCATGAGGAGGAAAATGAAGAGCCCGTTAGCTTCAGTGTTGATGAGCCCCATGAGAATCTGAAGGTAGAGTTTTTATTATTTAAAGACGGGGAGAGCGCCCCCTATCGCTCCCTGTATTTGTGGGTGAACGTCCATGAGTAGATTTCAAGTACACATCCAAAGATGGGTTCCTGTTTTCAGAGGCAATGTTTCCAATAAGGATCATTTTTTTATGTGGTTGTATGCGCTCGCCGTCACTGCCGCGGAGATTGTCACAGCCTACTACAACCCGCTGTACGGAATCGCCTGGCATGTGGTTTTGCTGGTGGCCTTGCTTGTACATGCTTCCCTGGCCTATAACCAGACCATAAACCTGGTCTATTTAGCACTATCCCTGGCTCCATTGATCCGGATCATGAGCCTGTCCATGCCGTTAATTGGCGTTCCGCCCATGTACTGGTACCTGATCATCAGTCTTCCGCTCTTTGCCGCCGCGGCATACGTGATGAGGTTTGCCGGATTCAAGCCAAGGGAGGTCGGGTTGACCGTAGGCAACTTACCCCTTCAGTTGCTGGTGGCTTTCCTTGGTGTGCCGCTGGGACTGATGGAATACCTGATTTTAAAACCCGCTCCTCTGGTACCGGAGTTTACTTTGCAGTATGTATGGCTTCCGGCGCTGATCCTGCTTGTCAGTACCGGGTTTTTGGAAGAATTTATCTTTCGCGGGGTTATGTATCGTACGGCTGTGGAGACATTGGGCAGGTGGTACAGCATAATCTATTTCAGTTTCATATTCGGGGTGCTGCACATCACCCACCGTTCACCCGTGGACCTGGTTTTCGTTTTTGCCGTTGCGCTTCTTTTTTCCATGATCGTCGGCTTTTTTAGATCCCTTTTGGGGGTCTCCCTGGCTCACGGATTAACGAATATCGGTTTATACATCATTTGGCCATACCTTTTAAGATAAAAAAGTTTCATGGAGAAAAAGTTCAAATGACTCAAGTATTTTTTTTACTGTCTTTTTTTGCAGCCCCAAATCAAGATGCCATCTGGATGAAAGCCATAGTAAGAGGTTAAAGCTGCCGCTTGTTGACACCTCTTACTATGGCTTCTCCTTTAACTTTAGGATAAGCCTCAATTTTATAAACTTAAATTATTGGATAACGCTTTATTTTTTCCATGTAAGGTTTTTATAGTAAAGAAAGCAAATTCAATAGGTGAGAGAGAGGGAAAAAAAATTTTTCTTGCGACCCTCAAAACCAAATGATAGGAGCGTATAAAATTAATATAATTAGAATAGTTAATTTGCTCTGGAAATAATTAGTATGATTTTCATGATTTGCATGTTGGAAATATAAATATTCTCCTAAATTCAAAAAGGTAAACTTGCCGAAAGGTAGGGGCACAAAGCTACGGGTCTAAAGCCGCGCATTATTTTAGAAAAAGCGCCGGGGCCATGATCGCCGGGCCGCTGAAGGGAAAAGCTGCTAATTTCTTTAATAGCAAAATTCCGTTGCCGGCGATCCGGAAGCGGTTTTTTTTTCGCTAAATATGTTGTATGCAAATCCAGACAAGAAAATGTAACTTTTAGACAAGATAATGTAGCTTCTAGACATGGTGGGCAGGAGCCGGCTCCTTTTTAAATAAATAAATGAAAGAGGTAGCCCTTTGGACACGATGACTCTCTTTTCACTGTTAATGGTTTCGTTTCCTGAAGCGATCCTGGTGGCGATCCTGGGATTTCTACTGGTAGGACTCAGGCCCTGGTGGCGCGATTTACTTATAATAGGGGCCTTACAGGCGGGTTTTTCTTATATCATCCGGCTCTTGCCGGTGCCTTTCGGGCTGCACTCAATTCTTGAAATATTTTTATACATACTGAATATTCGTCTGGTTACCCATCTGCCATACAGGATAATTTTACTTATATCTTTACTTGGACTGATCTTTTACGGTTCAGTGGAAACGGTAACGATACCATTCATGTTGCATATTACAGGTTTTTCATTGCTTGATGTTTTGAATCATACTTATATAAGAATTTTTTTCTTCCTCCCTCAGGCACTGGTCATGCTGATATTTATAGCAGCCTGTAAAATTTTTAATATCTCTTTAATCGGTTATTCTCAAGAATATGGTCGTTCAGGTCGGCTATCAAAAAAGGAATTTCAACATTATTTAAAGGAAGACATAATAAACAAACAAAATCTTCTTGTCTTTGTGGTTGTTCTCCTGCCCGTGCTTCTGCTGGTTATTTTAAACAGCTCTTTTAATGCTTTCAGATTGAATATATTTTCTGAAGAGCACATTAATATTTTTACCGGGCTCATTGGAATATTCATTAGTGTTTTGACGGTACTATCCACGGTAGCCGTCAAAAAAATCGGACAGTATGTGGAAAAGGAATACGAGGCTAAGAGAGCGGAGGAAAATTTAAAACAGATCAAACAATTGATTGACTCTTCCAGAAAGCAGAGACATGATTTCCACCATCAGTTGCAGACCATTTACGGACTGCTGGAAAGCGGCTCCTATGATCTAGCACGGGATTATATTGGCAGAGTATTCGGTGACATATCCAAAAACGTGGAATTGATCAGAACTGATAATTTTACGATCAGCGCCCTTCTCTACACGAAGATAGGTATGGCCGAAGCCAGAAGCATAGAAATGGAAATAAGCATTGAATGTAGCCTTATAGAAATACCTTTAACTCCTCATGAAGCAAGCTCCTTGCTTGGAAATTTGATTGATAACGCTCTTGAGGCAGTGGAAGATAAAACAGGTGGATTAAGGCAGGTAAATGTGAAATTAACCCGTGAACAGGGGGCATACGTAATTAGTATTAGCAATACAGGGAACCCTATCGCCCCCGAAATGAGACCTACTATTTTCAAACCCAATTTTACCACAAAAAAGGCTCACTCAGGTTTGGGCTTGCCAATTGTTAAAGATATCGTAACCAAACACAGGGGCAGCATCGAAATAAGCAGCGACACTGAAAAAACGACCTTTACCGTTGCAATACCTATCAAAAAATGAGGTGTGTTGAATGAATCTAAACCATCTGGCCGGAGGAGCTGCAAACTACCTGTCTAAGGAACTGGCGCTGGATGCTGGTAAAATCGATACTCTACGCTTTGGCCTGGAAATTATTTTTGGCACTTTCATAAAAGGGGTTACCCTTATCAGTCTGGCCCACTTTCTTGGAATACTTCCCGAAGTGACATTTGCAATGGTTTCCGGGGCTCTTTACCGGCTCCTCAGCGGCGGAGCCCACTGCAGCGGGTATTGGAGGTGCCTTACTCTGGGCGTTTTGATTTATCTTGGAGCTGGAGAACTAGGTTTCTCCCTGAAGCGTTATTTATCAACAGATTTCCTGGTATATTCGCTGCTAGCCGGATATTTACTATCTTCCCTTTGCGTTATTGCCTGGGTGCCGGGGGAAGTACCTTTTAAGAATATTAGAGATATATCCAAAAGAGTCATGTTTAAAATTCTTTCACTAATCTATCTTAGTTTATGGCTAGGGGCAAGTATTATTGTTGTCCACCATTTCAACTCATCTCTTGCCTTGGCAGGTCTTATTGCCGTCATTACCCAGACAGTAAGTTTTTCTCCACCAGGCTACAAGGCGGTCCACCAATTAGATAGCCTTTTGGCAGGATTTTTTAAGGAAAGGAGGTGCTCAGCTCATGATGCGGGCTATTAAAAAATTAATGTTTACACCTATCGTTATGGTTGCCCTGTTAGTCGCCGCCGCCGGAGTTAAGCCGGCTAGTTTCTTTTGGTTATACCAGCCTGCTCCCCCTGCAAAGTCTGAATAAAGGACGGGGAAATTTCACATGAAAATAACTGTCTTGATTGCTGAAGATGACCCGGACATGCGTCATGTGATCAGAAAAGTAGTTGAAGAAGTTGAAGATGTAAGAGTTATTGGTGAGGCCGGGGATGGGCTGGAGGCATCAAAGCTGATTGAAGAATTATCGCCTCAAGTAGTTTTTGTAGATATCGATCTTCCGGGGAAAAATGGTGTTGAACTGGCCCAGGAAACATTCGATATCAACCCCCGGACCTTTATTGTATTTGCCACAGCTTCCAGCGAATTCAGAGGGGAAGCCTTTGATGTCTATGCTTTTGATTACCTCGTCAAGCCTTTTAAACTGAACCGGGTTCGGCAGACAATGGAAAGGATCAAACTGGTTCTGTCCGGAAAAGTCGCTGGCAGGCCAAGGTCTAACTTAAAGAATTTTAATAAAGATGTAAGCAGGAAACAATTTTTTAGAAATGACAACAGACTTGTTTATTTGAACCTTGATGATATCATCTACGTCACCAAGGAAAGCCGTAAGTCCAAGATCTATTTTGTCGGCGGTCAAGTTCAAACAAACGATAAACTCTCTGTTCTTGAAGAGAAGTTGGCAGGATACCCATTCTTCAGAAGCCATAGCGGGTTCATTGTAAATTTAAAGATGGTGAAGGAGCTTATTCCAACCGGAAGAAGCAGCTATGAAATGGTTATGGAAAACACAAAGCAAAGACCGTTAATAACAGTTGAAAAATTTAAAGAACTTGAAGAATTGACAAATGCCAAACTTCCAAAGAGCAGTTGAAGGGTTCTACGCGGACCCTTCTTTTTTTGTCAATTGGTGTATAAACAAGGTATTGTAAGAATTAGACAAGGTTTTGCTATTTTTAGACAATAAATATGGACAATCAATTTTAATATTGCTAACTTTAGACTAGCTAATATATGTAATAGGAGGGTAATCCAATGGGTCCGGCCAATAAAAATGGTTTGTGAGGAAGCCAAGGAAGCTTACGATAATGCTCCTCCGAATTCAGACTATACGAACCACCGTCTAATCTCAAAATCATATATATGTAAAAAGTAAAGCTTACCTGCTGGTGCAATAGTATTTTTTATTAAATTAAAACTATTTTCGTTTATATCAACTGTTTTTATCGAAATCATTATCACAAGAGTTAATTAAATTAATAAGGAGGTAAAAGATGAGAATGATTCTGAGAAAACAAGTAACTGCGTTAATGCTATGCACACTCATGGTTTTCAGCGTAACTTTCACCCTGGCGTTGCCAACGGCCCAGGCCGGCACCGTTAACGATGTGGGAAAACAATTGGAAAAGGTTTACGATCAACTGGTCCTGGATGCTGGCGGCAAGAATGATGTGGCTGCTGCTCAGGTAAAGCTCGCCAATCTGAACAGGGATCCTAATAGTGCGCCATGGCCGGATGTTTTCGCCATATTACTGACTGACCAAGTAATGACCAGGCTGGGCGGAGAGGTCGCGGCCAAGAACAAAATAATTGATTTTGTGTGCGATCTTGCTGCTGTCCAATATTCCGCCAATAAAGGCGATCTAAGAAAAAATATGGAGAAATTTAAGAAAAAACATGCTTCTACGGTCACAGCGCTGTTCGGAAGCGACTTCACCATCGACTACCTGTATGACTATTTACAGGCTGCCAAAGAGGAGGTCCCAAACGTTATCACTAATGACGTTTCAGGTTTAATTGCACTTGCCTCCGGAGACTACAGGCAGATACGTAATAGCGTGAAAGGATGGCTCCGGGATGCCTTGACAAAAGCTGCAACCGGTCAATACAGTCTCTTCGAGAACAAACTCGGCGCTTTAGGATGGAGCATCGACAAACTGACTGATGCCAAGGACCTTGTCAGCGCCCAAGTGGATCCTGGCTATGCCGGTGAGATTGCTCTCATGAAAGCATACGTCCGGTCAGAAACTCACTTCCTGAAAGACGAGAAACAGTGGGATCATAACATTAATATGAAAGCCGGTAACACGTTGCCATTAAAGCTGTCGATTTTTGGCTTCCCCCTGGCCGGATATGTTTTACACTGGAAAGTAGATGATATCAGTGCTGCAACAGTGAATGATTCAACAAAAACTTTGACAGCGGTGACCAAGGGCAAAACAAAGCTCCAGGCATATTTGAATAACCCTGATACTGATTGGGTCTACCAGGGGACTGTCCATGTAACCGGAGGTGGCGGCGGTTCCATCAAATAGCCTATCTTCTTAGACTTGCCGGCTGCGGGGAATTCATCCGCTCCGGAAGTTATCCTGCTGACGTACTAGATAAGATCTTGAATGCTGGTATCATCCCGTTATCGATAGTGTTTGTATCCCTCGTGTTTGTCAAAGTATAAAACGTCCTTTAAAAAGCCGGTGTTGAAAGGAACTGTCTGTATGAATTATGACGTCATTGTGATTGGTGGAGGCCCGGCTGGCTCTGAGACAGCACGACTTATTGCTGAAAAGGGTTATAAGGTGCTGGTAGCCGAGGAACACCGGAAAATTGGCGAGCCCATACAGTGTGCGGGGCTCATCAGTCTGAGAACGTTGCAAACCGCAGTTATGCCGGTTGGCATCATCATCAACCAAATCAACGGCGCTTTTGTCCACTCTCCGGGCGGAGAAGTACTAACGATCAGAGACCAAGGTGGATACGCTTTTGTAATCGATCGGTCGGAATTTGACCGTAAGTTGTCGGAAAGAGCTCAGTGTGCCGGCGCGGAAATTCTGACCGGGATTAGGGCTAGTATAGGCGAATTTTTTTCCGGTGGGGCCAGCGTAAAATTAAAATCTCGTGGTGGAGAGTCTATAGCAAAAACCCGTTTGCTGATCGGGGCCGACGGGTCCAAATCCCATGTTGCCCGCCGGATCAATGCTCCGCAAGCTGAGGATGTGATCCGTATGTATGCAGCCGAAGTGGAGCTAAAGTGCCTGGAAAAAGATATGGTTCACATCTTCCTGGGTAGGGAAATCGCACCGGGTTGGTTCGGATGGGTTATACCGGTGGACGAAAAATACGCAAGGGTAGGGATCGGTGTAAGCGGGAAGGGCAAGCACCCAATATCTTACTTTAACAGGATCGTGGAGACCTATCCTGGAATTTTTAAGGGTATGAAAATTGTCCGCGCCACGGGTGGCGTTGTTCCCATTGGTTTGCTTCCCAGAATGTATGGCGAGAGAACCTTGCTGGTGGGGGACGCTGCCTGCCAGACCAAACCCATATCGGGGGGAGGGCTGTATCTTGGGTTGCTGGGTGCGGAAATCTGCGCCAAAGTGGCAACTAAGGCACTCTCAAAAGGAAATCTATCGCCAGAGTTCCTTTCAGAGTATCAATGGCTATGGGAGAGGGAGATGGCGGACGAAATACAGATAGCCCTCAGGCACAGAAATATTTTCCTTACTATGTCCGACAAGGAAATGGACCAATTAATCCGGTTCTTCAGCCATCCCTTATGGCAGAGTGTAATATCCAGATACGGTGATGTCGACTATCCATCGAGGTTGGCAGGCAAACTATCCTTTGCCAGACCCTGGGCAGAGAAATTTTTTATGGCAGGGTTTAAAAAGATACTGAACTACTGCTCAGCAGCTCGTGCATAGAAAAAGTAGAGTGGTATGTATAATATAAGATATGCAAAAGGCACTGTTTATGCGGTGCCGTTTTGTTTTATATCTGGTAAATTTACATTATATCCCAGGTGTGGTCCGTAGAATTATTTTTTGCGGCAATCCGTTTTGTGTAGGAGATATTCTTTAGCAGGAGTGAGCGGAATGAAACTTAAGAATATCCAGTGGGCGCTGGTCCTTATAATCCTTATACTCCTTATACTCCTTATACTCGGAGTAACATTGGCCTTGCAGTTGCGTGTTGCCAGAAACATGCAGAGTGAGGGTATACGGAGAACAGAGGAATTATCTAGCCAGGTTGCCACGACCAAGAAGGAGTGCGATGCGTTGCAGGCGGAGGTGTCCAGGATAAGCGCGCAACTAGACAGGCTGTCCGCAGGTCCCCTTGTGCCACAAGCGAAAGAGAGCATGGGCAGCGCGGAGATTCTTGCCGGTGTTACCGAGCTTACTGGCAACGGCGTGGAAGTAACCTTAAAAGATAGCAGTATCTCGCTGGAACCTGGTGACAACCCTAACCTGTACGTTGTGCATGATGAAGATATCTTGAAAGTAGTGAACGAGTTGAAGGCAGCCGGAGCCGAAGCGATCTCGGTAAACGGCCAGCGTCTTATAGCCACTACCGAAATCAACTGCAGTGGACCCACCATCAGGGTGAATAAAAAACCGCTTACCCCTCCATTTGTAATAACTGCCATTGGCAACCCGGAAACGATGGAAAGCTCTTTGAAGATGAAGGGCGGGGTAGCTGAAATCCTGCAATTTTATGGCGTCCAGGTCTTAATAAAAAAGTTGTCGCAGATCACGATCCCTGCCTATACGGATCTTTTCGCTGCACCAGATAATACTGGTATCAGACAAAATGAGGCTAATGATGTGCTGGAAATTGCCAAAATAAAACAATATGCTGGTATAGTCCCATTATCCGGGCCGGGGGTGGAAATCTCTGTAGAAAGCTTCTCCGGGCAAGCTGTTTCCGGCTCTGTTTATGACTGTAAAAGTATCACGGACGAAGATCTTTTGAAAATTGTCAACGACCTGCGTAACGCAGGCGCCGAAGCCATTGCCATAAACGATCAGCGCCTCCTGGCAACCAGCGAGATACGTCTTGCCGGCAATCATATCAACGTAAACGCAATCCCTCTCTCACCTCCTTACCTTATTGCCGCCATCGGCAATGCCAGCGCACTCAAAAGCAGGTTGGAAATAAAAGAGGGTCTTGTTGAATATCTAAAAAAATCTGGTGTATCAGTTAAGGTGAAGGTAAAGGACAAACTAACGATACCGTCCTTTACCGGCACTGTAAAATTTGAATATGCCAAACCTGTCCAGTGAAGAATTGACAAATACCAAAGTCCCTAAGACAATTGAAGGCTTCTTAGAGTTAACTATTCAATTACCTTTAGTTAAGCACTCGAGACAATAATTTGCAAAATTTAGTCACGATTAAGTTGCTTTTAGACAAAAAATCTAGACAGTCATCTCCAAGATTGCTAATTTTAGCACAACTCAGGGGCGGAACCTCCTGCTGAAAGGGGTAAGCAAAATAGAGTCAATAATTGAGCTATATTGTAATAAATTAAAGATAGGCAAAGTATTTTTACTGGAACGATTAAAAAAGGAGATGGAAAACCGGGTAGTAAGGAAAAGGCGTTTACTACGGGCGGCCAACTTTGAGGTTGTCAAAACCTTTGAGCGTTATAATTTTGACAACATTCAGATACCGCCATCCATCACAGTGAAGGACATTACTAACGCTAGATTTTTAGCCAGAAAAGAAAACCTAATCCTTTACGGAGCTATAGACACAAGCAAAAGTGACTTGGCCACTGCCATTGGTGTGAAAGCCCGTAATCAAGGAAAAAAAGTATACTTCTTCAAAACAGCCGCTCTTGTTAATCAACTAATAAATGCAAAGGCCCAGGGTGAACTGCAAGAGTTTTTAAAGCGGTTAGAGAAGGCGGACCTTCTTATTTGTGATGAGTGGGGTTACACCCCATTAGAAAAGGAAGGCGCTCAGCTACTCTTTCAGGTAATCTCTGATTGTTACGAGAAACGTAGCGTTATTATCATTACAAACCTGGAATTCAGCCGTTGGAACAGCATCTTCTATGATGAGAAAATGACTGCGATAACCACAGAGCGACTGATTCACCACAGTCATTTACTGGTGTTTACCGGCTTCAACTACCGATAAAAGAACTCTAAAAAGGAAAAAGTTTATAGAAGAATATTTCTTTAGGAGAGATTTTAATAATCCTTATGTAAAAAGTTAAAGATGATTCAGATCAATAAGTAACATTTAAACACTCTTTTAACAACTTTACTTTCTATATCTATATTACGCATTAAATAAGATGAGGGAATTAAAGAAGTTCCAGACGCCAAAGTTTCATGAACAATAGAAGGGTTCGAAATCAACTCTCATATTGTTCTTTTAGTTATTGTAAATTCACACAAGATAATGTAAGAATTAGACAAGATATTGCTATTTTTAGACGATAAACATAGACAATCATCTGTAATATTGCTAACTTTAGATATACTAATATATCGAAATTTGTCTGGCAGGTGAATCTAATGGCTTCAAGCGGTTAAAAGTGTTGTTGAGACAAACCAAGGGCGCTTGCAACAACTAACACCCAAAGTAAGCATACGCAAACCACCATGCCTGCTCTAAATAGTATTCTTCAGGACACCTATTCCCGGTAGTTGATAGTAATTTGGTGAAATATTGTTATTAGTTAAGATTTAATAAATATTCCATGATATCTTAAATTCATTCGAGATTCCACTAGTTGTAATTGATTTTTTTTAGGGAGAGTGGGTTTGGTGAATAACAAAGAAGTAGAAATTTTTTCCAGCGATATAAAATATAGCTTGATAATACCTGCTTACAACGAAGAAGAAGGATTACCAGTTGTTCTAAATGATGTCTTTAAATTGATCAGTGAAAGTTTTGAAATAATTGTTGTGGACGACGGTTCTACAGACAGAACCAGAGAGGTGGCTCAAAGGTTTCCCTGCCGAGTTATTTCTCACGAGCACAACTCTGGTAAAGGCGCTGCCATGAAAACCGGAATCAAAGAAGCCGGGGGAGAAAACGTTATATTTATTGATGCTGACAATACTTACCCGCCTGAAGGGATTTTGGAAATAGCAAAAGCTTTGGAAATCTATGATATGGCTTTGGCCTCACGTAAAACCGGGCATGAAAATATCCCAGTTTTTAATAGAATTGGCAATGCTTTGTTTAGAAACAGTATTCGATACATATATGGTTTTCAGGGATATGATCCCCTAACAGGTTTATATGGAATAAAAAAGGCCTACCTCAAGAGTATGAACCTGGAATCAAAAGGGTTTGGGATAGAATCAGAGATATGTATCAAGGCTGCCAGAATGGGACTGAGAATCAAGGATATTCATATAAAGTACAGGGACAGGATTGGCAAAGCAAAACTAAATGGTTTAAAAGACGGCTATAGGATTTTTACAACTATTTTAAAATTTTTTCCATTAGTATTCCGGCGTATTAAAAAACCAGGTTTGCCTGTCTGAGATTGGTTTTTTACTAGAGGGGAACATTTATGAGAATATGTGTAGTGGGTTCTTCCAAAAAGTTTTTCAGTGGTATCTCCGCTTATACGATTGTTATGGCAAACGCCTTTGCAGAACAAGGGCATAAGGTTTCTGTTATTTTATTGCAAAATCTTGTGCCCTTGTTTTTGTACCCGGGCCGCAATCGCGTCGGTAAAGGAGAATATACGATAGATTTCCATCCTGATATAGAGGTTTATAACGGTATGGACTGGAATGCTCCCGCATCCTGGGTAGAAGCTCACCGGTTCCTATCAGAGCAAAAACCCGATGCGATTATAATGCATTGGTGGACATCCTCTGTCGTACATATGCAGCTTTTTTTAGCTATGTGTTGTAGGCGTATGAATGGTACTAAACCCAAGCTTATTCTTGAAATGCATGAAGTGGTTGATACATTGGAGGAAAAAATATTTCCGATCCGGGTTTATTCCAAGGTTGGAGGAAAAGCGCTAATCAGTGCATGTGACGGTTACACGGCCCACTCTGAGGAGGCCAGACAAGCCATTATTAAAACTTATAAGTTAGCAGGGGAAAAAATCGTTGTCGTTCCTCATGGCCCTTACAATATGTATGGAACATTGGACAGGAAACTTGCCAGAGAAGAAATGAATTTAAATGGTTTTACCATTCTTTATTTTGGGATGATCCGTCAATACAAGGGGGTATCGCTGTTAGTGAAGGCATTTAATAATATCCCCCCGGAATTGGCTCATAATATGCATCTGGTCATTGCCGGCGAAAACTGGGGTGACGATACGGAACTGTTACAGGTTTTGGATAATACGCCTTACAAAGACAGGATTATCTTTAAACCGGAATTTATCCCTGATGAAACTGTTCCGAAGCTCTTTACCGCTGCCGATGTGGTGGTATTGCCTTACTTGCGAAGCTGCGGCAGTGGGGTATTAAATATTGCGGTGGCACAGGGTAAACCGCTGATTACAGCTGATCTTGATACTATGGTTGAGTGTCTTGAGGGGTACGGCGGGGCGAGTTTCTTTCCAGCGGGAGATGCAGACGCTTTGTGTGACAGGCTTCGGGAGGCTTATGACAGTTGGGTCGTGAACGGAGTTCAGATCTGCCGGTTCACAGGCGTTTCCTGGATGGACATCGTTAAAAAATATGAGGACATCATCGGAAAAATGAACAAGCATCAGCATGTAAACTAAAAGGCAATTGACATAATTGAAAGGACTCAAAGAGATGTTAAAAATCAGTTTTGTATCGGAAGTAGGCCACCGTCTGTTAGGTTATAAGAGCCAAAGTTTGTTGGGCCTTCCGCGAACCCGGCCGTTAAGCCTCACGGTCAGCATTACTCAAAAATGCAACAGTAAGTGCAAGACCTGCAATATCTGGAAGGACCCCAGGAATGATCAGCCCAGTAAAGAACTTACCCTTGATGAATATGACAAGATTTTTAAGAGTATTGGACGTTCTGTGATCTGGTATACCCTGAGTGGAGGAGAGCCTTTCCTGAGGAAAGATATTGTTGAGATTGCCAGGTCGATTATCAAAAATTCGGCTCCAAAGGTCCTGATTATTCCTACCAATGGTCTTCTGTGCAAACGGATCGTCAGGGAAACTGAGCGTATTTTAAACATTCTTCCATCGAATACTACCTTGATTGTAAACTTGTCACTCGACGGGATTGGTGAAGAGCATGACGAAATACGGGGCATACCCGGAAACTTCACGAGGTGCCTGGAGACTTTTGGCGCTTTAAAAGAACTGAAGAAAACCTATCCGCAATCCTTCGAACTTGGAGTTCACAGCGTTGTTTCAAGATTTAATGTGGAGAATATATTGGAGTTGTTTGACTATGTTAAGAATCATTTAGTTCCGGACTCCTATATTTGCGAGATTGCCGAAAACAGGGAAGAATTACTTAATGTCACAGATTATATCACCCCTGCGATTGACCTCTATGAAAAAACAATACGACCTTTACAGCATGAGCTCAGGGAAAGCCTGCTTCATAATAAAGGATTGACAGGTCTTATTCAGGCTTTCAGGCTGAAATATTATGATTATGTAATCACGGAAATGAGAGAAAAAAGAAGAATCATACCCTGCTATGCGGGTCGTGTCTCAGCGCAGATATCACCCTGGGGGGATGTCTGGCCATGTTGCATTTTAGCCTATCAGGCGGATATGGGCAATCTCAGGGATGTAGACCTGGACTTTAACAAGCTCTGGTACTCTGAAAAGGCGACCAGGGTAAGGGCCCAGGTGTTTAAAGGAGACTGTTACTGCCCAATGGCCAATGTTCACTACACAAACATGACACTTACTCCAAAGGCAATGATGGGAGTAATAGGCAATTATCTTGGAGCAAGGATGGGCAAGAAATAATATATTAATGAGGTTTTGTCAATGGAAGTTTTGGTTACGGGAGCCACTGGTTTTGTTGGGACCAGGCTGGTAGAAGAGCTGTTGAACCGTGGTTGCGGGGTAAGAGTGTTAACCAGAAAGCCGATCGAACAGTACCAAAATATTGCATGGAGTAAAAAAGTTGCCTCCATTCAGGGCGATTTGAAAAAGGACAGGGATTCCATCAAGAAGGCCGTTCAGGGAGTCGATGTGGTTGTCCACCTTGCGGCGCAATTAGGCTCCTGGCGGGCAAAGCAGGAAGATTATATTGATGTGAATTATAATGGTACGAAGTTATTGGTGGAAGAGTCAAGAGTGGCGGGCGTGCAGCACTTTTTATATATCAGCACCGCGGGGGTGTTTGGCACATTAAAAAAAATTCCCGCTGATGAAACACACCCCTGCAGTCCACGGTACCCTTATGAAAAAACAAAGTATCTGGCAGAACAATATATTTCAGAAAAAATAAAAGAGGGTTTCCCTGCGACAATTATACGCCCGTCTCATATCTATGGTCCCGGTGATTTAAACACAGTACCTTTACTCAAAATACTGCAAAATATTCACTTGTTTCCGTTAATAGGAGGGGGAACATCCTTTTTTCAACCGTTATATATTGAAGACTTGATCCAAGGAATCATCCTTGTTATCAACAATCGCAATACTGTATGCGGGCAGCTATATGTCTTGTCTGGTGAAGAGGTCACTACTTTCAAAAAGTATATTCAAATAAATTCAAAGTTACTGGGAGCTAAGGTTTTAACACCGGCATTTCCCTATGTTTTCGCAAGATTTACAGCAATATCAAATGAAATATTAGCAAAATTATTAAATATTGAGCCGGTTCTTACAAGGTTTAGAGTCGATTTTTTGGGTGGGCATCAGTGCTATAATATCCAGCGGTCTAAACATGACTTTGGTTTTAATCCGGAAGTCGGTCTGGAGCAGGGTGTTGAAAAGGCAATAAACTGGTATCGCGAGCGCAAACTGATTTAAAAATCTCACTGGCCTTAGGGGTTATGGAATAAATAATGAATGCTAAGAAACAAACAAGAATCATTCTGTGGAACATGAACTATATCATAGATGCCAGGTCCCCCAATATTGGCGACAGGGCATTGCTGTCTTCTATTATCAATACTATTAAGGACTCCGGCAGGGATGTTAAAATCATTGTTTTTTCCAGCGACCCGGATGTGGTATTACGGGAGTTTGAAGTCTGCGGGGTCAAATACAGGCCTCTTAATTTGAAAAAGATCCTTTCCGAGTTGTTGCGTTGTGACGTGTTTGTGTTTGCAGGCGGTGAAGTTGTAGTTGACAGGGGTTCCGCTTTATATACCCCGTTTATGCTTCATGCCGCTTTTTTGGTAAAGTTACTCAGAAAAAAGATCATGGGATATGGTATTGGAATTGGTGAACAGCATGAGATTTCTCAGCTTGGAAAAATTTTGACACGCATGATTTTCAGCAACACGATCGTAAGCGTGCGGGATATTAAATCCAAAGAGTCCTTGCTGGCTATGTGCAAACCAAAAAGTTTACAATGCACTGCCGACCCGGTGATTAATTTGGAACCTGTCTCCAAAGAAGAGATAGAAAGTTATCTTGCAACGATTGGCGTGGTAAAAAACGGCATGCCTTTAGTGGCTGTTGTTCCCAGACAGCTGTTAATGCCCTTGAACAAATTTTCTGACCGTGTCTGCAACATTATCCCTATCAAGTTAAGAGAGAGAATGAAACTAACGCCTGAAAATTTTGATGGCAAGATAGCGGCATTTCAACAAAACATTGCCAACATAGGCGACTATCTGGTTGATAAGTATAATGCTGAAATCTTGTTTGTACCCATGTTTAGCGGTTTCATGTCATATAATGATGATCTCATGTGCAAAGATATCATAAAAAAAATGAAATGGGGTATAAAGGCAAAAGTTGTTGATAACAACCTGACAGCGGGTGCCTATAAGGCCCTATTCGGCAAGATGGATCTAGTTATAGGATTTCCCTTGCATTCCATCATTTTTTCCACATCAATGGGAGTGCCGGTAATTTCTTTTTCCTATGAATCCAAGGTTGAACGTTATATGAAAGCATTAAAGTTAGAGAAGTATAATTTTAACGTAAAAGATCTCAACCATGAAATTCATTTTGATCAGGTTGTTGATACCATAGAAAATGTAATGAATAACAGGGACAGTATAAAAAAACAATTAACTAACAACATCATGGCACTTAAAGATATTGAGCGGGAAAATATTAGGTTGTTGTTTCAAAACTCGTGATTAGTTAACCAGGAAATAGCAAACTCATGAGTAAAGATAAATGAATTGGATGATAATCATTAATTAAAAATAATAAAAGGAGAATTTGAAGATATGCATTTAGTTATTGGTATTCCTTTTGCATTCAATTATGTATAAAGCTCTAAAAATTGATTTTATCAGAAAGTTAAATAAAATAATATTAAATTATTTCTTCGGAGTTAGGGAATTAAAGTTATGTTTAAAATGAAATACTCTAATATTTTAGCAATAATATCGTTTTTTATATCGTATATATTATATTTGGATTATTTATTATTACTTAAGAAGGGAATTAATGTCAACATAGAATATTTTTGGGCCATAGTTATAGTTCTAATAATTGCTTTATTTTACCAGATAATTAAGTTTGATGGAACGCATGTAGCAGAAGTTATAGTATTGTTTGAAGTTGTTATCATGTCTATGGGATTATTGTTGATGTATGCTATGCCTCATGATGGTCTATTCAGTCATGACCCGCATTGGGATTATTCTGTTGTAAAGGCTATTTCGGAATATGGTTGGCCCCTGCCAAGTGCTGCTTCCGTTGTTGAGAGAACACGAAATCTTGCAGAATGGCCTTTATTGCATATCTTAACTATTATAGTTTCTGAAATAGCTCTAATGGATTCAATAGTTGTTGCAAAATATCTTCCTGTCGTTATTACATCTTTAACAACAATTTTTTTCTATTTGATTATAAAAAATTCATACAAAGATACGGTGGCTGCGCTACTGGGGACATTGGCATTTTGCTCTCTCTTTTGGCATACATTTTTTCACTCGCTCTTTATAAGAGAGACAATAGCTTTTATGTTTTTCATCATGATTATTTATATTCTTAGTAAACGTCAAGATTTATCCACAAAAATAATATTTATTGTTGCTATAGTAGCAGTAGCATTTTCTCATCATTTAACCTGTTTTATATTAATATTATTCTCGTTATTTTTGATAATTGGCAAATATTTCCTTACTAAGCTTATCAATACAAATTTTCTCATCGAGTATAAAAAAGATTTTCATGATAATAAATTAATACAATCAAGCAATACTAGTTTTTTATTCATTACAACAAGCATCCTTGCATATTGGATATACATTGGTGGGTTTACGTTTAAGGTGTTAGAGATTTTGCAAAAGGATTTGTTATATAGTTCGTATGGCAGTTACAGTTTGAATCATTACTTTACTGCAAGCGCAAGAATGATGCTTGGTTCTTATGGAAACATTCTGTTTGTACTGCTTATTTCTATATCTGTACTGTACTCAATAATTAAAGGTAAAGGGAATAAGAGTATTACAGACATTATTTTCTTGGTGTGGGGTGGATTAATTGTAACAATAAGCTACATGTCTACATATTTAATGCCAAGGATAGAGTTTTCAAGATTTATTCTTTTTGGTTATCCGTTTTTAATAATAAGTGCTACTGCTGCTATAGTCAAATTTAAAAAGCCGATCAAATATATATATATACTTTTTGTAGCTTTTCAGTTATTTCTAATACCACCTTATTTGTATAATAACTCTTTCGCTCCAGAGTATGAATATGGAAAATACAGAGAGTATTTTTTACCTGAGGAGTATATAGCTGCATCTTGGTTTAAAAATAATGTTCCATTAAAAAACAAAGTTGTTGGTGATTGGACATCATTTGAACTGTTTGGAAGTCAACAGTTTAACGTCTATCATGATACTGAGAGTACGGTTCAAATCTTTAAAGGCAATCTTGAGGGTCTAGACTCTTATAGCTGGCTTATTCTTCGTAACGAGGATTTTTATTCCGCCAGAGTTGGCAAACCAAGGGCTACTAATCCAGTAGTGGTAACAAAAGAGACCTTTGGTAAATTTAACGAAGATCGGAGAATGATTAAAGTATATGACAACAAAGAAATCATGAACTTTAAGATTAACTAAAATCCCAGGGGCTCGCAATAGATGGATTCTTATTGGGGTTAAGGATCGTGCAAAGAGTTGATGAACCAGGTAAATGTTTTACGTAAAGTGCCCTAATCTCGATATTTTTTAAAGGATTGATTCATCTGACAAATCATGTTCGCCGGACCAACTTGACGGATTCTCGCATTTTCTTGGATTTATACTTCAAGTGGAGAAATACGCCTCTTTACAATAACGCCATTTATCTTATGCTGAATAATATTACGACTTGTTTGCTCGGCTTTGCCTTTTGGACTATTATAGCCCGGTTTTTTACGCCTTCACAGGTAGGTATAGGCGCTTCGCTGATCGCAGCGTCAAGTCTTATCGGTGTCCTTGCCGAAATGGGGTTGAAAATCGGTTTAATCCGGTTTGTTCCAGAAAGCAGAGAAAATGCGGCACTTTTGATTAATGCTGCTTTCACTTTAGCTGGTTTATTATCCTTGATTGGAGGATTAATTTACCTTGTTGGTATAAAAATATGGTCTCCTGCGCTTGGATTTATTCAGGAAGACACTTTGCTTCTATTGATGTTCTTGATATTTACCATAACTAATACATTGTCCGGTTTAACTGATGGTTCATTAATAGCGGGCAGAGCAACTAAGTATGTTTTGTTGAAAAACACACTTGCCTCTATACTTAAGATCCTTCTTTCAATTTTTATTTTTGCCCACCTTGAAGGTTTTGGAATCTTTGCAGGTAATGGAGTAAGCTTTGCCGTTGCAGTGTTAACTGCTTGGTTATTATTTCTACCTAACGTATATAAAGGATATTTGCCGCGGCCGGTAGTAGCAAAAGAAATAATGCAGAAAGTGCTGCCCTATTCATTTGCCAACTATATGGCAAATATGCTTAACCAGTCTCCGCAGTTTATTTACCCGCTGATGGTGTTAAATGTGCTTGGTCCGGAATACAGCGCATATTTTTACATTGTTTGGATGATGACGATGGTATTGGTGGTAATCCCGAATGGCGTATCGCAGTCTCTACTGGCTGAAGGTTCCCACAATCCACATAAAATGGGTCGCGACGGGCGTAGTGTGTTGTATCTGTCACTGGCATTATCTGTTCCGGCAGTGGTGGCTATGATAGTTATGGCGGGTTGGTTGCTCCATTTCTTTGGCCCTGGATATGCGGAAAATGGCGCCCCGGTATTTCGTTTTTTAGCGCTCGCTATAATTCCTCAGTGCGTAAATACGCTTTATATTACAGTGAACCAGGTAAGAAAGCAAGTATACCTTATAATTGTCCAGACTGGTTTTTTAGCGATTGTCGCCATTGGAGTTGGTTACTGGTGGTTTAGCCGCGCTGGTCTGCCCGGATTGGGAATGGCTTATTTACTGGCCCATTCAGTCCTCGCTTTAGTCGTCATCAGGCCGTTATTGAAGGTACTGAAAGAAAAAAGCAGTGCGACCGTTTCTGTAGAGGTGAATTTGTAATGCTGCTTTTAGGGCACGTTGGTATTACTCTTGGCTTGACCAAAGGGCTGGAAAAGGTTTTGAGTCGCCGTGGGATGAAAGAATTTACGGACTTAATAGATTACAGGCTTGTTTTTTTGGGCTCCTTGCTGCCGGACATTATTGACAAGCCGCTCGGGGGACTAATATTAAGGGAAACGCTTGGAAACGGGCGTATATACAGTCATACCTTGTTATTTTTGCTTTTTCTACTTATTCCAGGTATATTTGTATGTTTTAAATACAAGAGGCCAGGATTATTTGTGGTGGCCGGAGGCAGCACTATCCATTGTATTTTAGATGGCATGTGGTACTCCCCCGAAACCTTCCTGTGGCCGGTAAACGGTTGGAGTTTTCCGAAAGGAGATCCTGAGAACTGGTTGCGGCTGTGGGCAAACCTTTTGACCTATCCCAAGTACTATATACCTGAAGTACTTGGCGGCACAATTATCATAATCTTTGTGGCAGAGTTGGTTATATGCAAGATTGATACTGTTTCATAGTGAACCGAAGAGAAAAAACTGTATCACAAAGTCAACAAAAGAAAGGATGTGTCAATTTATGCCTTTTGCTGTAATTATGGCCGGCGGACGGGGAGAGAGGTTTTGGCCTCGCAGCCGAATGAGAGCGCCTAAGCAGTTCTTGAATCTTGTCGGTGACAAGACCATGCTTCAGCTAACTGTGGATCGGATGGAGGACTTAGTCGGCATAACCGACACATATATAGTGGCGGGTTCGGATTTTAAAGATATCATCATGGAGCAGGTGCCGCAACTGCCGGAAGAAAACATTATCGTCGAGCCCTTCGGACGGGATACCGCAGCTGCTATCGGACTGGCTGCTTTAGTTTTGGAGCGCAAAGACCCCCGGGAGGTAATGATTGTACTACCGGCTGACCATTATATAGGTGATAGCCACCGCTTCCTGGAAGTGATGAAAAGTGCGGTAGCGGCGGCCTGGCGGGGAGAAAACATAGTGACGTTGGGTATCACTCCCCACAGGCCTGAAACGGGGTATGGGTATATATTCCAGGGCGAGTTATACGACACATTTACCGGTAATCCGGCATACCGGGTTGTCCGTTTCCTGGAGAAGCCTGATTATGCGAAGGCTGTAAGACTTCTTTCAACCGGAAATTACCTGTGGAACAGCGGCATGTTTACCTGGCGGGTGGATTTAATTCGTCAACTGATTGAAAAATATACCCCGCAACTGGCTCAGGGTCTGGACAAAATTGGACAGGCTATGGGGACGGAACAATACTTGGCCGTACTGGAAGAAGTCTACGCGGGGCTGCCTAAAATCTCGGTGGACTACGGTATTCTGGAAAAGACGGAAAAAGTCCTGGTGATGCGGGGAGATTTCGGCTGGGACGATATCGGCTCCTGGACGGCACTGGAGCGCTACGCTGAAAAGGATGAGCGAGGAAACGCCATTGAGGGCCGGGGCGTCTTTCTGGACACAAGCGATACCTTCATTTATTCCCCAGGCAAGACGGTTGGTGTCATAGGGGTAGAGAGTTTAATCGTGGTGAACGACCGCGACAGCTTCCTGGTATGCCACAAAGACCGGGCCCAGGAGATCAAAAAGGTTGTGCATGCTTTAAAGGAACGAGGCTTGGATGAAGTGCTGTAATGCCAAAAACTGAGTTGGGGACATACCTCACCCCAAAGTGAGGCTATCAAGAGAGGCGCGTCCCCTTTCCTATTTAGCTTTAAGGAGGCATTTTAACATGGTAACTGTTAATGAGCATATTTTTCGCCAGTATGACATCCGGGGGGTAGCTGAACGGGACCTTACGGATGAGGCTGTAACACTCTTGGGTAAAGCTTTTGGAACTGTAGCGATACAAAAGGGCTCAAGTAAAGTACTGGTGGGGAGGGACAACCGCCTCAGTTCCGAGCGCCTGCGGGACGCCCTGGTGAAGGGGCTGATGTACGCGGGTTGTGATGTCATGGATATTGGCCTGGTGGTCACGCCGGTACTTTACTACGCCAGGATCTACTTCGGTATTGACGCTGCGGTAATGATTACCGGCAGCCACAATCCGCCGGATGAAAACGGATTTAAGATGGCCCTGGGCGCCGGGACCATCTACGGAGATGATATTCAGAAGCTCAAAGAATTAATGCTGGCCGGGGAGTTGCGGAACGGTTCCGGAAGCCTTGAAATAGTAAAAGTGATCTCTCCGTACCTAAATATGTTGATAGAAAAAATTCAGCTTGGTCCACGAAAGTTAAAGGTGGCTGTAGACTGCGGCAACGGTACCGCTGCTTTGTTTGCTGAAAAGATATTAAAGAACTGGGGCTGTGATGTGATACCACTGTATTGTGAATCCGACGGCTCCTTCCCGAACCACCACCCGGACCCGGTAAAGACGGCCAATCTGATGGAATTGAGAAAAGCGGTGCTGGAAGACAGGGCGGAGCTTGGCGTAGCCTTTGACGGCGATGCAGACCGTATTGGGGTGGTGGACGAGACTGGGAATATCATCTGGGGAGATATGCTGATGTGTCTTTACTGGTCGGAAATCATGCCAAAGCATCCCGGAGCCGAGGCCATCATCGAAGTGAAGTGTTCCCAGGCACTGGTGGACGAGGTGGAGCGCCTCGGTGGAAAGCCTTTCTTCTACAAGACGGGTCACTCCTTGATTAAAGCCAAGATGAAGGAAGTAGGGGCGGTCTTCACCGGGGAGATGTCCGGGCACATCTTTTTTGCAGACGAGTTTTACGGTTTTGACGACGCCTTTTACGCGGCCGGCCGCCTTTTACGGATCCTATCCAATTCCGATGTGCCGCTTTCAAAGATGCTCTTGAGTTTACCGAAGTATTACTCTACTGCTGAAACCAGGGTTACTTGCCCGGACCGGAATAAATTCAAGGTGGTCAACGGGCTGGCTGAACGTTTTAAGCGGGAATATCCTGTTATTGATGTGGACGGGGCAAGGGTGCTCTTTGGCGACGGGTGGGGCCTGGTGCGGGCTTCTAACACCCAGCCCGTGCTGGTGGCCCGCTGTGAGGCAAAAACTGAAGAAGGAGTCCAGCGTATTTGCTCCATTATGAAAGAAGCCCTGAAAGAGTTTCCGGAAGTGGAAGACTTCGAGTGGGAATATTAAGATTCATTTGAAATTACAAAGTAAGAGGTCGAAAATATGAAACCATACCCTCTTGTATTTAGGCCTTCATTCAAAGAACGAATTTGGGGCGGAACAAAATTAAAAAAGATACTGAATTGTACTAGTTTGGAAGGAAATATAGGTGAAGCCTGGGTAGCTTCAGACCATCCCAATGGTAAAAGTGTTATCGCAAATGGGAAATTTACAGGAAAAACATTGAGTGATTTATTGCAGATTTGTCCGGAATGGTTTAGTGGTTCACATGTAAGGAACTTTCCACTATTAGTCAAGTTGTTAGATTCAAATGATGAATTATCTGTACAAGTTCACCCTGATGATGAATATGCAATCAGGAATGAAGATGGTGAATCAGGTAAAACTGAATGCTGGTATATTATAGAGTCCGAACCCGGTGCTGAGATTGTATTTGGACATAAAGCCAAAAACAAAAAAGAATTTATTAAATTATCTAACGAGGATAAGTGGAACGAGTTATTAGTCCGAGTTCCTGTAAAGCCCGGAGACTTTTTCTTTATTCCCAGTGGTACTGTTCATGCACTTGGGAAAGGAATCGTACTACTTGAAGTGCAGCAGAATTCTGATATTACATACAGAATATATGATTATAATAGAGTGGGGTTGGATGGTAAGAAAAGGGATTTGCACTTTGGACATGCTTTAAATGTAATTAAATTTGAATCAGCTACTTCTAATTAAAATCTTATGGCTAGTGAGATTGGTTATAAAACAATTTTAATATCTAGTAAGTACTTTACTGTGGAAAAATGGGAAATAAAAGATTTATGTGATTTAATTTCATTAGATGTATTTTTGTTGATTTGTATCGTTAATGGGATGGGAGAGCTTCTTTACGAAGATGGTTCGATTACGTTGACAATGGGCTCTAGTATTATGATTCCGGCCAATATGGGTAAGTATCAAATTAAAGGTAATATTGAAGCAATAGTAAGCTATGTTAATAAATATTGATTTACGCAAAGAAGGGATTCCATTGACCAGGCTGAAAGAATTTGATTATATACGGGCAATTTCTATTATCGCGGTAATTATGATTCACATCGGGACTTCAGGTCTTATAATTCGGTATGGAAATGAGATAACCTTAAAGCACCCCATGAGTACATATTATATATACCACCAGGTAACGGCGTTTGCAGTATCAGCATTTGTTTGCATTTCAGGATTAGTTCTTTGCCTGAAATATAAAGATAAATCCTTTAATTACTTCAAATTTATTGGGACACGTATTTGGTATATAATAATCCCGTTTGCTATCTGGACATTGGTGTATTTAAAATTAAACAACCTGATAACTGTGGAAGGGAGTGGGAAAATAAATCTTCCGTTTGACCAATTAGGCATTGCATTGTTAAGTGGAGGAGCATACTATCACATGTATTATATCCCACTGCTTTTTAGCCTTTATCTCCTATTCCCTCTTTTCAGATTGATCGCGAAGAAGTTTAAATCTCCGTGGTGGCTTGTCTTATTATTGCTATTCCAGCACTATGCACAAATAAGGTTTAATACTGCGTTGACCCCGGAAGCCCTGAAATTATTCCAGTTTAGGTATTTTATTTTCCTTTTTGCAGTCGGTTGCTATATTGGCGAGCACTACGACGAAGTAAAGACATTTATTAATAAACACATTAATGCAATTGTTGGCCTTTTAGGTGTGGTATTGTTGTATAAAATAGTATTTTTCTATTACAGCGTCTACCATCTGAAAACATCCTTCAAGGACGTACCGCAAACCATAACTTTTGACAATAGAATATACACTCTGCTTATTATTGCCCTGATAATTTACATCACCCCGCAGGTTAAGAACCGGGTTGTTGATTTGATTCTCGACAGATTAGGGAAAAACTCATTCGGGATCTACCTAATTCACCCGCTTATACTTAGAGGCATTGACGATATTGTTAAACAAAACAAGTGGTTTAATTTAAGTAGTGAGGCCGTTTTGGTTGTTCTCGTAATAACTGTAGTTATAAGCTATGCGATATCAGAGCTTGTTAATCTAATCCCATATGGATATTTGTTTGTTGGTAAAAACGACAGAGCAATTGGAGTGCTGAAAGTACCTAAATTGAGTGATATTGTCACTATTGAAGTGATAAAGAAATAGTAAATGTTATTAAAATGAGGATGAGGGGTTTGTCTTTACTATTTTTTTCCATTCAAAACGCCTTTCGTAAAAAAGCGGTGGCGGCCCTGGCGGTGCTGGGGGTGGCTTTTGGCACCGCGCTCATGACAGTCCTTTTTTCCCTCGCCGCGGGAATGGATCACCGGGTTGAAGGTACTTTTAGTGAGCTTTCCAACCGGATCACGATTTCCGGCAGGGACGCGCTCTTTGGCGGGTTGTATTTAGGTATGGGCACTCGACCTATACCTTCTTCTTTTATTGATACCATCAGAAACATACCCCATGTGGAAAAGGTCTATTCCCAGGTTTCGGTAGTTATGCGGCCCCAAAATATGAACTACGTCATGCCCTTATTTGGCTATGGCACGGAAGAAATTCATGATCTGGACAACAATCCTTATAACAAAATTATTGAGGGAACCTCCCCAGGTAATAAAGAGGAAATTATCATTGGAAAAAGCCTGCAGGAATATATGAGTTTATTAAATTCCTCCTTTGCGATCGGGAACTCTTACCCCTTTATGATCATGGAGGGGAGCCGGGCCAAGGAGCTGAATTTAAAAGTTGTGGGTGTCTACCAGACCGGCAACGAGGTTTTGGACGGGGCCTTCAGCGGTTCTGAAAAACTGGCCCGGGAGATAGGCAAGATACCGGAGGGAAGTGTTTCCGCCATCAATGTTGCGGTGGACGGGGTGGACAATGTGGAGTCCACCGCCAAGGCCATTCAACAAGAGCTATCTGGAAAAAAACCGGAACTGCAGGTGGTGGTGCCCGGAGAGGTCTTAAATCCGGTTAAAAATATACTTGACATCCTGGGCAAGTTTCTGATGGCCGTTTCCCTGGTGGCCGTAGTGGCTGGGGGACTGTCCATCATGGTGGTGATGCTTTTATCCGTAGTCAACCGGATGCGTGAGTTCGGCATTCTGAAGGCTCTGGGGTGGACTCCGGCCAATATCATCTTCATGGTACTGGTGGAGTCTCTGGCTCTGAGTCTGTTCGGCGCCGCCCTTGGAGTGGCTTTGGGCTACGCGGGACTTGCCGTGGCCAGGGATTTAATTGCAGCGGATATCGCCGTTCTCTCCTGGCAGGTTACAGCCAGCGTATTCCTGGCCGGCATCCTGATCGGGGTGGCGGGAGGAATTTACCCGGCCTGGCGCGCGAATAGCGTGGTGCCGGCAAAGATTCTCAGGGAAGTTTAAGTCATGGAGGTTTTGCTTTGGTTGGGCCTGATGTTTTGATTGCTGTTAAAAACTTAACCAAGGTTTACGGAAAAGGTAATCTTGCGGTAAAAGCGCTGGACGTTAAAAACCTGGAAATCAGGAGGGGGGAACTTGTGGCGCTGACCGGTCCGTCCGGGTGCAGTAAAACTACTCTGCTGAACCTTTTGGGAGCCCTGGACAGTCCTACAACCGGCGATATTTTGTTTGAGGGGAAAAGGTTCGCCTTAAAAAGTGAGGCGTCCCTTTGCAGCTTTCGCCGGAAAAAAATCGGCTTTATCTTTCAGTCCTATCACCTGATTCCCACTTTGAGCGTCCTGAAGAACGTCCTTACACCTGCCTTACCTTTGGGAAAAGGTTACAGGCGGCACGCGCTGGAGCTACTGGAGCTGGTGGGTCTGGCTGGCAAAGAAGACCGGCGCCCGGGCATGCTTTCCGGAGGCGAGCAGCAGCGGGTGGCCATTGCCCGGGCGCTTCTGCTGGAGCCGGAAGTGATCTTGGCGGACGAGCCCACGGGCAATTTGGACTCGTTTACCGGGGCGGGAATTATGGACTTGTTGAAGAAGTTGAACCAACGGGGGAAAACAGTGCTGGTGGCTACTCACGACCAGCAGGTGGCGAAAGATTGCGGCAGGAATATCAGGATGATAGATGGGCGGATAAACTAGTAGCCCCAGGGGGTAGGCCGTTATCTTTGGCGGACCGCTGGGTTGCATATTCAGACATGGTTTTGCAAGAAATAGACATGATTTTATTACTTTTACACATAAATTATAGACAGTAATTTTATAAATGTTATGTTAGTTGGTAGATGAACCTTTTGCGTTCCGTCACTTTAAAGAAGTTGATAAAAAATGATTTATTAAATAACAAGAAAAAACTTATTTAACATACATTATTTTTACCTAATTTATTGACTGAACAATTAGTGAACATTATTTAAGGAGGTGAGATATAAGTTAATAAAACAATAAGGTTTTCTTGTTCCAGCAATCAAAGGAATCAGGGTGAACGATATGCTACATAAAGGGGGGGATAAACCATGATTTCCACAGTAAGCACCGTAACAACGGCTGCCGCGAGCACGGCTACCACAGCCACATCCTTAGTGTCCGGGGTTGGCGTGATTGCCACGATAACTTTGATCGCAATGCTTATCACAAAGGAGCTGGCGGGGGTGGCCGCGGTGAATTCATCCGCTCCGGAACTTATCCTGCCTGGTGCGCTGGATAGGGTCTTGAATGTTGGTATCATACCACTGTTGATGGTTTTTGTGTCCATCGTAGTCGTCAAAATTTTGAATGTCCTCTAACAGCGGAAGAATTATATGGTTTCAAGTTGCGGCAATGGTGAAGGCCCGGCTGTTATACGACAGCCGGGCTTATTACTATGGAAGCTTGTACGTATATATTTTTTATTTTCAAGGATGATATAAGCACGAGGTAGAGCAGTACAGGTGGAGTAAATAGAAACGGATGGTAGCAATATTGAGGTTGAGACAGCGAAAAAGAGTTGAAATTGGAAACGTCTGGATTGAAACAGGTTGGTGAAAAAAAGGAACAATTTTATAGCGCCTTTTGATTGACATTATAATAAATCACATTAACCTTGCCTGGGGACCAGACCAGTCTAAGTTTTCATCTGCCAACGGCCCGTCACTATGTTGAAAGAGTTAACGGTAATTGTCCCTGATTTGCGAACAGAAGTCTCCTTTCCAGTTGGTGCCAGTTTACGATGCTCCACCAGGCTTTGACGTAATCGGGACGCCGGTACTGGTAATCCACGTAATAGGCGTGTTCCCATACATCTAACACCAGTACGGGAATACCGCCCCATTGGGTCATATTTTGATGTTTTTCAGCAGTCAGTATTTCAAGCCGGTTCCAGGCAGGCTGCCAGACTAAAATTGCCCAGCCAGAAGCCTCTATGTCTGTTGCAGCATTGGTAAATTGCTCTTTAAAAAGGGAAAAGCCTCCAAAGGCGCCATTGATTAGAGACTATTTCTGTATTAAGGTTTTCGCGTGTAGTTTAGGTTGCTGTCATGTGCCGGTAAATTTTGCGTCCCAGCCAGCGGGCAGCCAGGTTAAAGCCCAGCACGATCAGGATCAGCACTGCTGCGGACCCGTCAGCTACCCTGCGCAGGTCTGGAATAAGTCCCTCGGTATTCACTTTCCAGATGTGAACGGCCAGGGTCTCAGCCGGGCGGAAAGGATTCAGAGGCGAACTGGAGTTGAATATGTTCCACTGGCTGAAGTCAAGGGCCGGGCTGGACATGCCGGCAGTGAATAGAAGCGCCGCAGCCTCGCCAAACACCCGTCCGGAGGTAATTATGGTGCCGCTGACCAGACCGGGAAAAGCACAGGGCAGCACGACTTTAACAATGGTTTGCCAGCGGTTGGCACCCAAGGCCACACTGGCTTCCCGCAAGCTGTCCGGCACGCCCTGTACGGCTTCCTCAGTGAAACGGACCATGAGCGGCAGGTTAATTACGGTCAGGGCCAGCGCGCCGGACATAAGAGAATAACCCCAACCGGTCATATTGACAAAAACAAGGAGCCCAAAAAGTCCTACGACAATAGAAGGCAGCGAGTTGAGCGTCTCAATGCAGAGACGGATGATTTCGGTCAGCCGGCTGTTGCGGGCATATTCAGCCAGGTAAACCCCGCCCAGGAGGCCAATGGGAATGGTGAACAACATCGAAAGTACCAGCAGGTAAAAGGAGTTGAAAATCTGCGGGCCGATGCCGCCCCCAGCCTGGATGACCTGGGGTGGTTTAGTTAAGAAGTCCCAGTCGATTGATTTTCCACCGTGGTACAGAATGTACCCGATCATTGACCCCAATATTACGATCACCATCAGGGCGCATGCCCAGAATGCAATTGTGGCAACCTTATCAGCCAGGCGTGCGCTCATGAAGTGATTCCTCCTCTTCGCCCTACAAATCTGACAATCAGGATAAAACAGCAGGAAATTAAGAGCAGCAGCAGTCCCATTGTCCACAGTGCGTTATTCCAAAGGGAGCCCATGGGGGTGTTGCCCATGTCCATAGTGATGGCGCTGGTGAGTGTGATTACGGGATCCAGAATCGAAGACGGAATTTTTCTGGTATTGCCGATAACCATCTGGACGGCCAGGGCTTCGCCGAAGGCGCGAGCCAGCCCCAGGACTATCCCGGTAACCAAGCCGGAGCGGGCTGCCGGGAGCAGCACCAGGCGGATGGCTTGCCAGCGGGTGGAGCCCAGGGCGTAAGACGCTTCTTTCCATTCCTGGGGCAGGGCTCTCAAGGTGTCGGTGGAGACGCTGACGATAGTCGGCAGGATCATTACCGACAGCACCAGGAAACCAGCCAGAACACTGAAGCCGAGGCCGCCTATGTTGTTGCGGATAAAAGGCACCAGGAGGCTTAAGCCGATATAGCCGTATACGACGGAAGGGATGCCGGCCAGAATTTCAATTGCCGGTTGCAGCAACCGCTGCCCCCAAAAGGGAGCAATTTCCTGAATAAAGACCGCGCAGGCGATACTTAAGGGGGCGCTTACCAAAACTGCCAGCAGGGAGACGATAATGGAGCCAAGTAGGAAAGCCAGCACCCCGACCTGAGGGCCGCCGTCTTCCACCGCACGGTCGGGAAACCAGGTGGTGGAGAAAAGGAATTCTTTGACACTGATCCCGGTGTTAATAAAGGTAGACAGCCCTTTGGTGGATATGAAAATGATAATTACAATGGTAGAAACAATGGCCAGCAGCGCCGCGCCCATGGTCAAAACTTTACCCAGCATATCACTGTTTATTTTCATAAATCTGAAGCTCCTGTAATGTTGAGGAGGCGGGCCGGATTGGGCCGGCTCGCCAGGCTTATAGTGTTGTTTTCTATATTACTTGTTCTTGATGTTGCCGGCGCTGTCCCTGGTTATTTTCATATCTGTTTCCGGTATATAGCCGAGCTGGGGGACGATGGTCTTTTGGACCTCGTCGGTCATCAGGTAACTTAAGAAGGCTTCCACTGCCCCGTCCGGCTTGCCCTTGGTATAACTGTGCATATAAGCCCACACCGGATATTTTCCCGTGGTGATGTTTTCCTTGCTTGGCGCGACGCCGTCAATGCTCACGGCCTTAACACTGCCGTCAAGGTAGGACAGCGCCAGGTAGCCGATGGCTCCGGGAGTATCTTTAACAATTTTGCGGACTGTGCCGGAAGCGTCTTCTTCAATACCGGCAGCCTCTTCGGCCCCGCCCAGCGCGTATTTTTTGAAAGTGGCCCTTGTTCCGGAGGCCTTCGGGCGGTTCACCAGTACTATTTTTTGGTCGGCTCCTCCCACGTCTTTCCAGTTGGTGGTTTTGCCTGTAAAGATGTCCACCAGTTGTTGGCTGGTAAGGTTGTCGATATTTACGGACGGGTTTATGACCGCCGCCATGCCCACAACACATATTTGATGGTCAACCAGTTGTGACGCATCGATTCCGCTTTTTTCTTCAGCAAAGATGTCGGAGTTGCCGATTTGAGCCGCGCCTTGTGATACCTGAGTGAGGCCGGTACCGCTGCCGCCGCCTTGTACCACGATTTTTACGTCCGGGTTTTTAGCCATAAATTGAGTGGCGGCCTGTTCCGCCAGTGGCTGCATGGCAGTTGAACCAACCGACGTAATGTTGCCGGACAATTTACTCTCAGCAGCCGGTTTGGCGCTGTTGTCGCCGCTACCGCCGCAACCGGCCAGGGCCAGAACTACTCCCAGACACAGAATTACAACTACCAGTCCCTTTAACTTGTTGTGCATATGCAGTTCCTCCTAAGATTCTATTCTATTCTATTGTTTATATTTTAAGTGGCTTAAAGTGCCACATATTTAGCTTGTATCATGAAAACGGTAGCCTACTCCCCGTACCGTTTCAATATACTCAGGGTTTGCCGGGTCCTGTTCAAGCTTTTGGCGCAGGTACCGGATGTGAACGTCAACTGTGCGTGTTTCTCTGGAGTGATCGTAGCCCCAGATTCTCTCCAGCAGGATATCCCTGGTAAAAACGCGACCGGGGTTTAACGCCAGCAGGTGCAAAAGCTCGAATTCTTTGGGGGTCAGGTCAAGTTTTTTTCCATCCATACTTGCTTCATACTTTTCCGGTTTGATTATCAGCCGTTTTACCTGAATCTCATTGTTTTGCTCAATTTTCTGGGACGCTGTGGCCTTCCGGCGGAGGTTCGACTTTACCCTGGCCACCATCTCACGGGGTGAAAACGGCTTGGTGACGTAATCATCCGCACCGAGCTCCAACCCCAGGACCTTGTCGATTTCTTCGTCTTTGGCGCTCAGCATTATTATGGGTATACCGATGGTTTCAGGGTCGGCCCTGAGGATGCGCAGGACCTCGTAACCGTCCATGTGAGGCAGCATGATATCAAGAATGATGAGGTCCGGCTTGTCTTTTTCCATGAACTTAATGGCATCTAGGCCATTGGTCAGGCCGACCACCTGGTAGCCGTTTTTAGCCAGATTGAACTTTAAAAGTTCAAGAATGTTGGTTTCGTCGTCTACAACCAGGATTAGCGGCAGCTCCATCACCACCTCAACCAATACTTTAAAGCAGTTGAGTTAAAAGAATATTACCTTCGATTAACTGTTCATTATAAATACATTAATTTCATGTTAAACTTGTACTGCCGCTCCAAGGCAGTTCTTCGAACCATTGATTCATGGCTTGTGTCCCAAAGGTCAATTACTTTAATACATAAAAAATATGACCACCTGGAAGTTCATCGGCTGGTCATATCATACAAGAGGGATTTAATTTTGAGCTCAGCGGACATCTACGATGAATGTCGGGCCCTTCAACTGTTTAACATTACCGTTATGCAAGAAGCTTAACTCCCAGAGCGGCAAGAGAACTTCTTTCGGTCTTGTCTAAAGTTATATGGGTAAAAAGCTCCTGTCCCTTAAAGGATTCAATTAAAGTAACAAAGCCGTTACTTGTAGCAGTCAGCCGGCAGTTATCTATCTGTTGGATGTCACCGGTTACCACTATTTTCGTACCTTTCCCGGCTCTTGTTATTATTGTTTTAATATTTTCTTTGGTAAGGTTCTGGGCTTCATCAATAACAACCCACTGCCCTGGTATTGAACGCCCACGGATGTAGGCCAGGGCTTCCAGTTCGATGTACCCTTCTTCCATAAATCTATCAACCATCTCAGTGGGAGTGACTTTTTTATCGTACTTATTACCAGCGAAGTTTCGTAATATAAATTCCAGGTTGTCAAAGATCGCGCCCATCCAGGGCGAGATCTTTTCTTCTTTACTGCCGGGCAATGCCCCAATATCACGGCTGTGGGGAATAAGTGCCCGGGATACAATCAGTTTGCTGTATTTACCCCGGTTGATCACCTGGTGCATTCCAGCGGCCAGCGCCAGCAGGGTTTTTCCCGTACCTGCGGGACCAAGTATGCTAACCAACTTGATCTCCGGGTTGAGCAATGCATCCATTAAAAAATGCTGTTCCATGTTTCCCTCAGCCGGGCTGATCCCAAAAGCCTGTAAATCGTGAATCAAGGGAACAATGGTTTTTCTTGAGGCGCAAAAACGTCCGTAATGAATTCCCCCTGTCTTGTCTACCATCCTGACATACTGGTTGGCCAATAGGGGGCATTCGATATGGAAAAAATCATACTGGTAAAATTCCTGAATCTCCTGAGCTGATACTTCAATTTCACGCCAACCAGAGTATAATTTCCCCAATTCGACATTTTCAACAATGTAATTCTCAGCGGGTATCTCCAGCACATCGGCAATAATTCTGGCACATATATCCTGGGTTATCAACTCCAGAGGCCCGTTCTCCATAAGGCCTTTACTGACGGCAAGAATTCGGTAGTCTACTCTATTCCTGGATAAATACTCGGGAAGCTGAACGTCTGTGTGGTTTACTTCCACCTTGATGAAGTGGCCTGTTTTAAGTTGAACACCCTGATGAAGTTTAGGGCGCAACCCGTCAAGAAATCTAATGGCACTGCGCGCATACATGCCCCGTTGATCGTCCAGCCCTTTAAAACCGTCCAATTCGTGGATCACTGCCAGGGGTAGGATGATCATACATGGAGGAAAAGAGTGGATTATTTCTTCTATGGGACGGTCTAGTAAAACATTGGTATCCAGGACCCTTGTTGTCAAAAATAGCCCCCCCTTTTTTACAAAATATTATCATGGAAATGTTATATTAAAGAGAAATAAATGTTAACACAATGTAACTTTAACAAAAAATTATTTGTTTTATTGAATGATTATTGAAATCAATTAACAGATATTCTCCAAACTATAACCTATTTTTTACCTGCAAAGGATAAGAACTTTACAAATTCATATCATAATATATTTGGCAACAAAGTTGCCGGGTTGCACGGGGAATTATTTACTGCTGTTTTAATGGTTATTTGATAACGGTAACCATTCATAGGCTCGAAAATCAGAGCGAATTATTTAGGAAGTGATATTTGATGGATTTGGCAACACGTTGCCGGGTTTTTGCCGAGGGAGACTTTACAGTGTTTGAAGCATTGGCAGCTTTTGTTTTGGGACAGGTTGATGTGAAAGCTATCAGGAACCCACAAGCCAATCTGATCATGATGAGCGCTGTCGGTTCAGTTGAACAAGCGCCATTCCATCCTGGTAAAGTACTGATTACTGAAGCAACGGTGGAACTGGATGGAGTTTTGGGTTACGGTTTTACCCTGGGGAACCAGCCGTTAAAGGCTTTATGCTTTGCCGTTCTGGAAGCGGCTATGGAGGCTAATCATAATATGGCTCCGATAATCCGTGAAGCTTTACAAAACCAGGCTAAAGCTTTAAAGAAACGGCAGCGTCATGATAATTCCTGGCTATCCGGTACCCGGGTCAATTTTACCGTGCTGGAAGGGTAACTTAAGCATGGGTCTTGGTGAAGTTCAATTAAAAGGTGTTGACAATGTTAAACATTACAACGATGTTCAGCCGGTTTGTTTCATCCACTGCAAATTATTTCTGCCAGACGCCTATCCCACTTCAAATAGTTAGAGGCGCCAGCAGCACGCATGTCTTTCATAACGAACAGGGAAGGAAGATCTTATTAAACGATGGGTTCAAGAAGGAAGCTCAATTATTCAATATGTTCTCCAGACAATTGGATGGTGGATTGATTTGGGTTGACAAAGGGCTTAAGAGCGTCTACCACTATTATGATCCGGATAGCGGGACCGGCATGTGGCTATTGCCCAGCGCGGCAGAAAAATGTTCGGTATTCTTTAACAGGTCTCTTGCAATGTGGCGAAGCAAGAAGCATAACCTGGCCATGTTTTTCCTCGGAGCGGCCTTACACCTGGTGCAAGACCTCTGCGTGCCGCATCATGCTGCTTGCAAGTTCTTTGACGGTCATCAGGAATTTGAGGACTGGGTGGAAATAAGAAAGGATAATTATAAGGTGGAAAGCGATGGGGTTTATGCTATATCTGACAAAACGGAAGAGTGGGTGGCTGATAATGCCAGGTTGTCCAAAAAATACTTTCCTTTATTGATCGGCCAATCACCGGACTGTAGTCACCATGCTGCAAAGATTTTGTTGCCACGTGCGCAGCAAACAACGGCTGGCTTTTTAAAGTATTTTTACGATCAGATTTAGTATATAAATAGCACTGGAATAGAAATATATGCGATTCCAGAGTGAATGAATATATTGGCGGTAATTCAGAAATCAATTATAAAGATTTAGTTAAGTGAATCAAGAATATAAAATTACTTTATATGCAATAATATTATTTTGATGGTCAGAAGTAAATTAAAGGGGCTTGGGAAATGAAAAATGTAATCATAATCGGTTCTGGAATCGGCGGCCTGATTGCCGGCAACCTTCTTGCAAAGAAGGGACATAAAGTAACCATATTTGAAGCCCACAGCATGCCTGGCGGCTATACCGCCGGATTTTACAGGAAGGGTTATTATTTTGAGAGCGGCACTCTTGCCTTTGAAGCCTCGGCATCGGTATTCAAGGCAATGAAGGACATCGGAGTGTTTGATAAGAT
>NZ_QFGB01000041.1:0-38537 GCF_004369245.1 Pelotomaculum sp. FP
GCGTCTTGGGAGCCAAATACTCAAAGTTATTCATATACATCTTTGTAAGCCACCTCCTTCAAATACTTTCAGCTACCCATCGATAACCGCTTTCTTCACTTCTTACTGCAGAAAATTCTGATGTCGCACAACAAACCAGGTTTTGGACAACGCTTGTTCCTGCCGCTTCCCCCCTTTGTCTTTGATTCAACGCCAGGGGCTTTTCATTAACCAGTTGACTGTTCCCCCAGTGGTTAGAAGATCAGAGTCGCCGTCCTTCCTTGTTTTACTACTGTATATATAGAGGCCTCTCCGACCCTGAAACCGTTCTCCGTGTACCGCCAATCAATTACTATTATCGATTCCACCGGAATGGCTCTTTCAGAATGGTCCTTTAATATAGTAGTAAATATACTAATTTGTTGTATATTTATAGACTATAGTATAATAACAAGTTTTATTATAGATCATAGTAGTATGCTTAAAAAAAATCTCTGTCGCATACTATAGCAGTATGCTTAAAAGATCCACTAATTGCCTACAACTGTCCGCCATGCAGTTCTTGAAGTATTTCCTGCAAGAATCTCTCTTCCGCCTCACGGAAATAAATTAAATTTTTAATAACTTCCTTTTTCTTGTATGGCATCTCGATGCCGACCGAAAAGTTTTCCTTCATTCTTTTTATATTGGATTTAACCAAAGAAAGCCTTTTGGTTAAACAGCTGATCATTTCCTCAGGGGTTAAGATATCAGAGGTTTCCAAGCCAACGTTCAGGTCAAGGTAGTACCATTCGAGATTGGAAAGCAGCCTTTTAGAAGCTTCAGCCAGAGCTACTCTACCGGAATCTGTAATGTAATACCTTTTTCTGTCCGGCATCCTGCCCTCTTTTTCTTTTTGTGAATAAACCAGCTCTTTTTCCTCTAACCTCTTTAACACCTGGTATATAGAGGCTACTCCGACCCTGACCCATCTTCTCATGTCCCGGCACTCGATTGTTTTGTCAATTTCATAGGCGTAAGAAGGTTTTTCACTTACAATACTGAGCAGAATGACCTCAATGTTCGACAATATTTGCACCATTATTTCACACAACCTATTATAGTCTATAGTAGCATGTACAAAAACGCACAAATACCCTTAATACACATCCTTAGAAATTAATATTTTTATTATATTATATAGTAGCCTGTTAAAAAAATAAATAGCTATTAAAGAATAATATCTACGTAATAATGGGAAGGGTATTGAGATAATAAATAGATTTTATGTTAATAAATGTCAAACGCATAACGGCGCAAAAGCCCAAACAAAAAAAATTTCACTACTTAAGCGGAATTGATATCGCGTTAGAGATTGGAGCTATGTTTTATTGAAAAATGCAGGTGCGAATTCATTCGGACAAATGCAATATTTGGATGCTACAAGTTCGGCGCTAAGGCGTCGTTGTGCGATTGAAATGGCGCCTGCATATTTTCATGCTGCGTGGCGCCGCGATAGCGGCGTGTGAAACTTCCCTGAAAATAAGGCTGGAAAAATGTTGGGATTTGGCTTGATAAGAAGCGGCAGTTAGTTAGACATGATTGGGAAGGCATAATTCTTTATAAAAAAAGGGGAATTTAAGGATTCATCGTATTATTATAATTTGCAGTTGCATTTTAATAATTAAATATGCGGTAGGGAGGACACGAATTTGTTAGTGTATGAACTGGTCCGGCAGGGAGCTGACGAAAAAATTGCACTCTACGAAAAAGACGCTAAATACAGCTACGCCCAACTGAAAAAAAAGGTGGGCCAATACCGGAATTTCTTATATGCCCAGGGAATACGGCCAACTGATAACGTAGGTCTGTTCGCCAAAAACTCCGCCGGTTTTATCTTCAGCTACCTTGCTGTGGTTAGCCTGGGAGGAGCTGTTGTGCCCCTGAACACCATGTTAACCGGCAGGGAAGCCTCCTTTATACTCGCTGACTCTCAAGCCAGGTACATACTGACTGATAAGGAGCTTCAACTAAACACAGGAGATATTGTTTCACCTCCCACGCAAATCCTGATTCAAAATATAAATGAAGAAACCAGCCGCGTCTCTTACCCTGCCGCGCCGGCCATACCCATGCAGGAAACCGACCCCTGTGTTATACTCTACACCTCCGGCACGACGGGCCGTCCCAAGGGAGCCCTGCTATCCCACCGCAACCTGATTACCAACGCCGAGGCGTTTTCAAAAGTCACAGAAGCTGCCGCCAGTGATAATACCCTGTGCGTTCTGCCGATGTTCCACAGTTTCGCCTGGACCTGCTGTGTCACCACGGCCCTCTATAACGGGGCCTCGATTACCATAGTTGAAACTTTTTCACCCAAAGAGGTCATCCAGACGATCAGGGAGATGGGTGTTACCGTAGTGATGGGAGTTCCCGCCATGTACAGTTATTATGCCTCCCTGGCAACACCTGCCGACCTGGCCGGTGTCCGCCTGTTCGCTGCGGGCGGAGCTTCCCTGCCGCTGGAAATTCTAAATAGCTTTTACACCAAAACCGGTAAAAAAGTTATTGAGGGTTATGGACTGTCCGAGGCATCCCCTGCTGTTGCTTTCAATCCTTTGGGCGCGACGAAACCGGGCTCAATCGGATTGCCCGTTCCAGGCGTTGAAGTGAAAATCATTGCCGGTGACGGCAGGGAAACGGTGACGGGAGAAATTGGAGAAATAATCGTTAAGGGCCCCAACGTGATGCTGGGGTACTATGGCCTGCCCGGCGAAACCGAGGAGGCGCTCCGTAACGGTTGGCTTTATACCGGTGATTTGGCTTATAAGGATGAAGATGGTTATATTTTTATAGTTGACCGTAAAAAAGACATGGTGATTGTCAGCGGCTTAAATGTGTATCCCAGAGAAGTTGAAGAGATTATCTACCAGCACCCCCTTGTGCAAGAGGCTGCGGTCATAGGGGTACCGGATAAAAAACGCGGGGAAACGGTACGCGCATTTATTGTTCCCAAAGAGGGAATGCAATTAAATAAAAAGGAACTACTAAGCTTTCTAAAAAAGAACCTGGCCTCCTATAAGCTGCCAAGGGAAATTATTGAAGTTGGCGCAATGCCGAAAACAGCAACCGGTAAAATCTCCAAGAAGGATCTCAGACAACTTTATAACAATCTAAAATACACAGAAAGTTAACGGATTATAATAGAAGGGTTATGCAGCACATACTCAAGTACATCGACGCTTATGGCATACGGAGCAACCCCACAATGAATGCAGGGTCAAATTCATTCGCACAAATGCAACATTGGCTGCCACAAGTGCGGCGCTGACCCGCCGCTGTGCGATTAAAATGGCGCCTACATATTTTCGTGCTGCGTGGCGCCGCGTTAGCGGCGTGTGAAACTACTCAGCGATGCGGGTGCACCCACATCGCTGATTTTCATCTTCTGCCGGCGCCGCGTTGGCGGTATGATTATCTAACTTACTATAGGAGAAGCACTTTCGTCAAAAGAGTTTGTCCTTAATGCAAATGAGAAAAGGTAGGGATAGTTTTTCTTCAAATATTGCATATAATACAGCCACTGAACCACCAGTTGGCTGTATGCCCGGTTGATATCACTCGCAATATGCTGCAGGTCTGAATCAGGAAGGCTGTTCAGATCCTTTCGCCGGTCCAGTTCTTCTGTCAGATGAAATACCGCGCGTAGAAGTTCGCTAAAGGACTCGTGCTCCAGCAGCACAGGGTTTTCTAGAAGCCTTAACAAAAAGTCTCTCTTCCCTGTGAGCCACCGGCAGAGATCTTTGAGAGCGATTTTCCGCGCCTCAACCTGATAATTGTAATTTTTAAGCTCATGAATTATTGAAGTAAATTCTTCATCTGACCAGTTCTCCCTGACAATAAGACGCTTCCTGATTTGATCAAGCCACGGGTCCTGGTTTGAAAAGTAGACAAGCAGTTCAGTCCCCACCTCGCCAAAAAAGGTACCTATGACCATATTCAATTTTTCAAGCCTTTCCCGTTTCGATTTTATTGTGAGTAGTTTATTTAGGATAAGTGTTACCAGCAATACATTTATTGGGAGAAAGCCGAGAGAATTAAATACGTAATGATAGGTATTATCGCGATCTCCCAGAATAATAAATTTAAGCAGGTATACAACTAGTGACAAAAAAACGAGAGAAATCCCCAGCTTAACTTCCCAGTTTAATAGTTTCATACTTCCCCCCTTTTGCTTTCTCATCTAAATGCTTAAAACCAATTCGACGAAAATCCACCAAAACCTCCCACATGGTCATCATATAGTTGTCAAACATGTTCTTCCTTCCTAACAAGGATCCGCATACTTGCAAAAATCAACTTGTATGCTTGCAAAAGTCAAGTTGTCAAACTGACCTTAAGAGAGTCGCATAAATATGTGTCGCCTTTAAGAGTGAATAAGCTACAAGTTTCTACAAATTACAGAAATTCATACTTGGTACATGCAAAATTGGCACTTCAGAGATATCGTTTTCGTAAAATGGTGGTTCGATTTCACCTGTAGAAATAGGGAAAAGAATAGACAACACATCGTCAGCATTAATAATTTTTGGGATACCTATAGATAAAAGTATAATTTATAATTAAATATTGTTCATATTCATAAATGTTGACAGGTATATCATAAATAAGTTATAATCACATCATACTAACAAAGGAGGTGTATCTAGTTGGCCTTTGAAATTTATAAACCACGTGGAGAAAAAGTAGGAAAACTACCCCTTGTATCACTTTCAAAGAATTCTATAGTCCTTAACAAAACCGCTCGCGAAAAGCTTAAAGCTGAGAATGTGGAACTGGCATTTGACCGCGAAACCAATACCATAAGGATTAGAGCTTCGAAGGACGGGCAAATTGTAAAGAAAACTAAGGTCTTTGCACGGGGCTTTTTCAATCATTTCGGTCTCGATAAAAAAGGAAGATTTACTGCCAGGCATGAAGAGGAGGAAAATGCTCTTTATGTTAACCTGGGTTAATATAGCTTTCACTATCGGATAGGGTGTTGCTGACTCTGTTTCAATAGTTCATTCAATGCTTTTGAAGCTTGTGTTAAAATATATGCAGTAAATTCAACCTCCAGATACCTGGAGGTCTTTTTGCCGGGATTTGCGCTTCTGTCAAATTAGTTGCATTTTGGTATTTGTGTCTGCAGCCTGTATTTCACATTGTTTCGAACTATAAGCAATATCCCAAAAAAGTTCTCATGTCAATTATATATCATACTAATACCCTGGCCTGAGAAAAATAGCATAGATCGCCAGCCCCAGGACCAGCGCCGCCAATACAAAGACGCCTACCCCCCCCCGCCGGCAGCCTTTTTGCATGGCCCACCGGCCGTAGGTATAGGTATAGTAAGTTACCACCATGGGAGCAATCAGAAGCACCAATTGTTCCATTATTCAACCCCCGCGGCTGGTTTAGTTTCCAATTGCAGTCCTGTCCTGCGGATTTTGCTGTGTACTGTCACATTAATACTAGCCTCGGGGTACCTGTTAAGCCACTGGAACTCCCTCCAGGACGGCACCGTCCAGAACTTGCGCTTAACCTGTTTCCCGAAGCCGAAAATGTCAGTTCCAAATTCCTCCTGGGTACGCCTGATTAGGTCATGTAGACCCTCCTGGAGTTGCCGGGAATAATACTCTTCTAAAAGTGTCTTATTGGCAGGGTCCTCGTAATTGCACCCGCTCGCAATTGAGATTATCTCCGGTTCGTTATAAATATCCACGTCGATAGTGACGTTCCCCTCCGGGTCTATGCTCGTCGTATATTTCGGGGGTCTGGCCTGGCGTACCTGCAAACCCACAGGGGTGTTGGGGTCGCTCGGGTCCGGCATACCTGTAATACCGCTCTTGATAAGGCCCCTTAGAACCAGGTAGTAACGTGTCTCCTGGCCGTTTAGGATTCCGACCATTTTGTCCCCCTTAAATACCGCGCTGCCGATGACCTGGGCCTTGTTTGCTCCAGCAATCGGGACCTCTCCTGCGACATACTTGCCGGGGGTCGCCGCCCCGCCCCGGCCAATACCAGGCTTGGCCGACTCAAGCCCGCCTTCGTGGAGGGCAACCAGGGGAATACTGGGCTGAATGGATTCAGACTTGGTATCGTCGTAAAATTCACTCAACTGTGTACTATGGTAAAGGCCGGTTTCCCTGGACATCAAGTTCAGCAGCTCAATTTGCTTGGTCGGGCTGAGTTCCAGCGGGGGGTTGTTTTTTTCAATAAAATCCTTGGCCTTGCCACGACAGATAAAAATCTGGGCGGTGCCGCGAAGTTCCCGGTAGCGGTTAAGCGGGTAAATCCACTTGGCAAGGCCTTCCCTGGCCAGTTCCTCCGAGAATAAAAATGCCTTTGTATGCAGGAAAGACACCCGCCGGTCAATGACTGTGTTCAATAAGTCTATGGAAGCAAGGGGCGCGTAGCTTTCCACGCTGTAAATCAGCGTGCCTCCACCACCTCCACCTTCTCCGCCGCCACCCCCGCCACCGCCGCCTGAAATCCCTGCGATAACCTTGGGGTTGGCAATCATGACTGTGACAACCAGGTTTTCCTTTTCCCCTTTGTCAAATCCCATAGCCAGCACATAAGCCACTTCGTCGGTTTCCCGGCTGCCCCAGCAGCCCGAAAGAACCAGCAGGCCCAGGGCAAGGAGCATAAAAGCACAAACCCTAGCCTTCCTCACGAGGACCCCTCCTTCTCAGGCGGAGCGCCGCCAGGATCATTAACGGCACCAGGTAATTGGGGACAAGAGCGTAAGGCCTCAGCCAGTCAGCGTCCAGTTTGACCACAGTCGGAAGATCGGGCGGCAAAATGCTCAGAATAAACATGATTATAATCAGAGGCCAGAGCAGCGGACGGTAGTCGGGCAGTTTCAGTGTCTGTGTCAAGGCAACCGCGCCTCCGTAAAGGGTAACCGCGATTTTAATGAAAGCCACAATACTCCAGATGATCACGAATACCGACTCAACTCTTTGGAGAAAACGTCCGATATAGATATTGCGCGCCAGCCTGTAAAAAGGCAAGGTGTTTTCCGCCATGGTGGCCCAGTGGAAAGTCAGGTTTACCACCAGCAGGATAATTATCAATGAAGCGAAGCCTAACAACATGGAGCGGTAGCCAATCAACCGGAATCGCTCAACCCCTCCCAAGGACTGGATAATTACTGCCGCAAAAATAATTTCAGTTACACCGGCGGTGCTGAACGTGCCTAAGCCAAAAACCTTGAGCGGACCGTGTCCGAAGAAGGGGAACAGGCCACCGGTATCCCACTGTGGAATCAAAGCCAGCAGCAGGAGCAGGATACCGCCAAAAATATAAGGATAGGACAGGCGGGCGGTACGGGCTAAAGCCTCAAGCCCCAGGTACGCGCCCAGCACTCCCATGCCAAGGTAGGCGATACTAATTATGCTGACGGGCACGCCGGGCAGGGCGGCAATAATTAGAGCCTCTGAAAATTCCCTGGCAAATAAGGCGCCCACGGCTATGAAAAAACCCACCGTGACGAGGTTGAGCAATACTCCTGCAACCGGGCCGAAAGCCTGCTCTGTGATTTCGATGATGCTCTGGCCCGGGTTTTTCCTGAGTACAAGATACATCACATAAAAACCAACCAGAGCTGCCACCAACCCGCCCAGAGGCGTCATCCAGGCGGCCGTAGCGCCGATTTCGGTCAATAGCCTGGGGTAGGGCAGAAAAATCCGGGCGATATTGGATATAGCCAGGAGGATGATTGCCTCAGCCGGGCCGAAGGACCCCGATTTAACCATTTTTTCCACCGTCCTCGTCCTTAATCCATCCCCTGGAGACCTGCGGCTGTCGGGTTATATCCTGCGGGTTGATATAGTCCGGCCGCTTCTCGTGAGAGAACAGCGGCATCCGGTACACTACGTCGACACCGCCGGCGGTGCGGGGGCCAACAGGAGCCAGATAGGGAACACCGAAAGACTTGAGGTTGGCAGTCAGCGCCATCTGGCTGAAAATACCGATAGCGATCCCGAAAAAGCCCAGTGATACTCCCAGGATGATATACATAAAACTGTAAATTCTCATGGCAAAGGACAGGGAATAGTCGGGGATGGCGAAGGAGGCCAGCCCGGTGATGGCAACCAGGATAACCAGGAACGGGCTGACGATGTTAGCCTGCACCGCGGCCTGTCCCAGAATGAGAGCTCCCACGATCCCGATAGTGCCGCCTATTACTCCGGGCAGGCGGATCCCTGCCTCACGGATCAGCTCAAAGGAGATCCCCATTAGTAAGACCTCTACCAATGAAGGAAAGGGTACCTTCTCCCGGTTCCCGGCGATGGCCAGTAAGAGTTCCGTCGGGATCATCTCATGGTGAAACAAAACGATGGCCAGGTAGATCCCCGGCGCTAAAAATGAAACCAGGAAGGCCAGCGCCCGGAGATAGCGCAGGTAGGTGCCGTACTGCCAGCGGATATAGGATTCCTCACCGGTATGGAGCTGCTCATACAATGTGGTGGGCACCACCAGGACAAAGGGGCTGCCGTCTACGATGATGGCCACCCTGCCTTCGACAATCTTGGATGCCACCCGATCGGGCCGTTCCGTGGTAAGGATGGTTGGGTTCAAATTATAGGGGTGATCTTCGATAAGTTCTGAAAGGATGCCGCTCTCAGCAATGTAGTCGGTCTTGATACTATCCAGCCGCCGCTTTACTTCCGCCACCAGGTCAGGGTTGGCCAGGTCGCGCAGGTACATTATCGCCACAATTGTTTTGGTGCGGTCCCCCAGTATCAACATTTCGGTGGTGAGCTGCTCGTTCCTGATAGTCTTTCTGAGCAGAGCCGTGTTGGTACGCAGGGTTTCAGTAAAGGCTTCCTGCGGCCCGCGCACTACCTGCTCACTTTGTGGTCTTTCCACGCCGCGGTGTTCCCAGCCCTTGGTTTCGATCAGCAGCGCTTTGGTGGAACCTTCCAGAAAAATGGCCGTGTCCCCCATGTTGACCGCGGTGAGGACATCGCTGAAAAGATTTTTTACCGCAACCTGGTTTCCTGGCAGCAGGTGCTCTCTAACAAGATATACCAGCCCGCCCTTATCCTTCGGAAGCGGCTTTTCGGCAAAAAGCATCAAAGCCTGAAAAAGCAGATCCTGGATCGCCTTGTCGGTCAGGCCGTCGATAAAAACAGCGAAGCAGTTAGTCTCCGAATCCGTGCCAATTGCAAACTCCCTGATCACAAAATCCTTATTTTCAGGCAATCCGTACAGCTTGCTGATAATTTTTTTATTTTGGCTTAAGGAAGCCCGTATCGCGTCAGGCTCCCCTTCCATTTGGTCTTCCTCTGGCCGGCTCCCCCCTGACCGGGAGGTCTTCTTAATGGCCCTCCTGGCGGACGGCTTTTCATCCTGAGCCGGCTGATTGTCATTCTGGGGCCGCTTATTTTGATCATCCGCAGTCTCTTTAAGAATAAAACCTTCCCGATCAGGGTTCTCTTTATAAGAGATAAACTCGAGAAGCTTTTTCGTATTGATCATGCTACACCCTTCCAGCCGCTTATGATAAAGATTATTATATCCAGGCCTAGCGGTTGTATCCATGCAGCATGCTCCAGGCGAGTACAAAACACCAACATGGGAAAACCAGAACCTATTAAATCAGTTGACAATAATTAATTGCTTATTTAATATTATTATATAAGCAAAAGGTAATGTTATTATTAAGCTAATTTTGCGAGGGATTAAGAACTACGCATTGGAGGTGTATATATACATACTAGCATTTATTAGGCAGCCTACCGTTACCGAGGCATGGACAAATTAGGACCCAAATCATTCATTCAGGAGATGTTTTTTCATGAGAATGCTGGCAGAATTTTTTCCGGAATTTGCCGAAAAGCTGGATGAAATCGACGCTTTATATCAGGAAAAAAGGTTTATTGATGAAAAAACCTACCAATTTATTTGCTTTGCCTTATCTATCAAGGGCCGTTCCAAGCCTTGTGTTTTAAAGCATTTTAAGGGCGCTCTGGAAGCCGGCGCCACCGTGCAGGAACTCACCTACATCTTAGCTCTTACCATGCGTGAAGCCGCAGGAGCAGACGACTGCTGGACACACGATGTTATTGATGACTGGAAAGAAATCCTGGCAGGAAATGTTACCTGCGGTTGCCAAAAATAGGAGGGCCATGAAATTAGTAACGGGACTGGGTTAATCCAGCCCCGTTTTTATTGCTTTTAGGAATTTTCCAAGCGTCCTTCATCCACTTGCAATATTCATTAACAAATATATAATTAAAACAGGATATTATGAAATTTAATTATTTAAACAGCCTAACAGGCGACGGGGGAGTCTTACTATGCTAGAGGAAAAACTTACACAAAACAAAGCGGATATTTTGAAAGCGATGGCCCACCCAACCCGTATAAACATACTGGAATCCCTGCGTGAAGGCGAGCGCTGCGTATGCGAAATCATTGAGCTCGTTGATTCAGAGCAGTCAAACACTTCTCAGCATTTAGCGCAGTTAAAAAAGAACGGCATTATCTCTTCCCGCAAAGACGGGCTTAAGGTGATTTACAAAGTCAATAACAGGGAAATATTTTTCCTTTTAGACCTGCTTGATAATATCATCGCCAGCCAGATGGAAAAGAGTATGGCAATTCTTGAAGGACTGAAAAAAAGACGCTCGGATAGTCAACTTTCGCCGAAATAACTTTGTTAATCTAATTAAAAGGGCACTGCTCTCAAGAAAGATAAGCAAGTGCCCCTTTACCTTGGCAACCATCAAAGTCAGATAATTGTTACATTATCCCCCACTTTAACTTTTCCGCCTTTAACCACACGTCCGAATCTGCCCTCCCTGCTGACTATGTAGGGCCGCCCATGTTCTTTGTATTCCTCTTTGCCGATATATAAGATGATTACTTCAGCGTCACCCAACCTAAGCACTTTACCTGCTGACAATTCTTCCAAGGGCATACCGGTAATTGTAAAATTTTCAGTATAGCCGCCATGCTGCACTTCTTCCTTTTTATAGGCCGGGACTTTTTCCAAGGCTTCCACCGGCAATAAGCTAACCTGGCGGTCCCATTCACCCCCGTGCGCATCTCCTTCCAAACCCCAGCCTTCTATAACCTGGACTTCGGAATAACACGCAACATGAAGTATCATATGCACATAACTTCCTTAGTACTTAGCCCCAGAATGCCCCGAAGATCCACCCCGCAAACGTAGACAATACAATAACAAGAGAGATAAAAATCAAAGTCTTTTTAGTACCTAATACCTGTCTTATTACAATCATGCTCGGCAGGCTTAGCGCCGGTCCGGAAAGGAGCAGGGCAAGCGCCGGCCCTTTACCCATGCCGCTGCCTAAAAGGCCCTGCAATATGGGCACCTCGGTCAAGGTTGCAAAATACATAAAGGCGCCTACAATGGAGGCAATAAAGTTAGCGCTGAGCGAGTTGCCGCCTACCAGCATAGAGATATACCTGGCAGGTATAATACCCGTATCCACCTCCGGCCTGCCCATCAAGAAACCGGCCACCAGCACTCCTCCCAGGAGCAATGGGAAGATCAGCTTGGTATAACCCCAGGTAGATTCCACCCAGCTGACCATTTCATCTTTATTAAACCAGAGCTTCAGTATCAACGCCAGCACAGCCAGGAAAAATACTGTCAGATACCAGTGCACCTGGTAGACGGCGTTAAAAAAGCCCACCGGCTGACTCGGCTTGCCCCAGGATGCAAATATGAGGATAACGACCATCGTAGCAAAATACACCGCGTATTGCCACAAAGCCCGCCTATCCTCCTCCGGCGGCGGCAAATTGAGGGCTGCAGCTTCTTTTTCCCGCTCCTCCTTCAAGAAGAAAAGATGCATTAAGAGTCCAATAATTATAGAAAAGAACACCGCCCCGACAGCCCGTGCCAGGCCCAAATCAAACCCCAGAACGCGGGCGGTAAGGATGATGGCCAGAACGTTTATCGCCGGACCGGAGTACAGGAAGGCAACGGCAGGCCCGATACCAGCGCCCCGCTTGTAAATCCCCGCAAAAAGCGGCAGGACCGTACAGGAACACACCGCAAGTACTGTACCTGAAACCGAAGCTACACTGTAAGAAAGAATCTTACTGGCCCCGGACCCAAAATACTTTAGCACCGACGCCTGTGACACAAAAATAGAGATGGCCCCGGCTATAAAGAAAGCAGGCACCAAGCAGGTAAGCACATGTTTTTGCGCATAGTCCTGGAGCATGAAGAAAGCTTCAAGAATCGCGGACTGTACCCGCGGGTTTTGAAAAGGTATATAGAAGGCTAAGAGAAATATACCCAACATTATGAAGAACTTATCACGTTCTTTCACTTAAAAAGACTCCTTTTCTATTTGCAGCATTAAGTCAATAAACTCCCCTTGCTTTACAGGCGCAAAGAACCAAGAATGAAAAACTTAAATTCTCATCTAAATTTCTTGTTCAATATATTTCTTTATGTCACTCTTCCCCGGCACCTTGCCTGTTACCTTAACCTTACCGTTTATTACCAGACCAGGTGTCAGCATTACACCGGCTTCAATAATTTCATCCAGCTTTTCAACCTTCTTTACGTCGGCGTCTATTCCCATTTCACCTAGCGTTTCAGTTACCAACTTGTACATTGTTTTACATTTGTTACAACCCGGGCCCAGGACTTTAATTTCCAACAAAATTACCTCCCATTTAAATTAATTATTAGTATTATATTAGTATTATATTATAATTTAGTCATTAAATAAATATTCACCCTGGCTATTCCATTAACAACTGTCAAACCTTCTCCTTATTGTTGTTCCAGGATATTAAATGGTAAAATATCCATTTTCCCGACCTCATCTTGCACATACCCCATACCACGTACTTTACCTGTCATCACCCCCACATTAGATGCTCCTTGACATGGCAGAATTCCCAGCACCATAATTTTATCCCCTTAGTATTATTATATTAGCATATTGTAATATAATATACATATATATTATAGCTATCGTACCAGGCTGTCAATAAATTTATAAAGAAAAAAGCCTTGTTCCAGGCGATTGATTGAGGTCGATTGATCCAGCCAGAAAAGTAATTATATATGCGCATCAAAAAGAGCGGTTTTTGCAATCGCTCTTTTTAATACTTAACCTCAGTAATTTTTTGTATCATTTTCACATTTTTTATAAGGTTTTACCAGATCAACAATTAATTACTTTTTCTGCTGGTCTGAATCTTTATGTTCATCTTCTTTAATAGGTACGAATTTTACGTCACAGCAGCAGCCGCCCTTAGGTTTGAACAATCTTTCCAGGAACCCTTTCCTTTTCTTTTCTTCATTTTTCTTATCTTCCACAGATAACACCTCCTCCTCATAAATTTGTATTGTAAGATCAAATTTTCAGCAGTGTATGAGCTAAAGCAAGCTTAACTGGAATACCTGAAAAATAAATCCTGATAGCATAGCCACTGCCAAAATGGTAATTACAAAAGCTGCTACGAGTCTGGGTTTGAAGATTGAAGCAAGCAAGGTCACTTCCGGAATACTGGCGCCGGCTCCGCCAATGATAAGGGCCATTAAAGCGCCAAGGCTCATACCTTTCTCCATCAGGACCGCACCAATGGGGATTATGGTTTCAACCCGGATATACATGGGAACTCCTATTACCGCAGCAACCGGTATTGCCCAGGGTTTGCCCGGACCGGCTACCCGGATGATAAATTCTTCAGGAACGAAGCCATAGATAAATGCCCCGATACCGGCGCCTATAATCAGGTAAGGTACTACCTGACGGAACAAAGTCCAGGTCTGAGCGCCGGCATGCCTTACCTTTTCATTCCTCGTTACCGGCTTGGCAATGGGTTTTGATGTCTCACAGTCACAGCAGCAGGCGCTCTCCAATTGTACCTTCTTATAATCACCGGCCAAACCGAGCCGCTCCCACAAGGCGCCAAGAAGCACGGCGCATACAAAGGTAAGCACTCCATAAATCAGGGCGATCTTCCATCCCAGCATTGTTAAAAAAAGAGCGAGGATAACGGGGTTAAGTAATGGTGAAGAAATCAGGAATGACATGGTTGCGCCAAAAGGTGCGCCACCGTTTAGCAAACCCACCATAATCGGGATAGTGGAACAGGAACAAAAGGGTGTTACAGCCCCCAGGGCGGCGCCCAGTATATTGCCCAGCCATTTACGGGGCTTACCTAGAACATTACGCAATGTTTCTTCAGAAATAAACTCCTGAAGCAGGGCAACCAGGAAAGAAACACCGATAAACAAGGCCAGCAACTCACAGGAAATAATAAGGAAATATCTCCCGGCTGACGCTAAGTTATTCATTTCAAACACAAAACAATCCCTCCGGCCCAAATAACATATTTGTGGTCAATTTAAACTTTTTCTAGCGAACGGCTCTTAAGATATGAGCGGCCACTTCGCCCCAAGCTTGTGATGCCACCTGCCAGGCCTGTTCGCCCATTGGTGTCAGGGTATATACCTTGCGTTCACGACCGGAAACAACCTGGCTAACTAAACTTAAGAGTCCCGCATCCGTGAATTCCTTTAACATCGGGTAAAGACTGCCTTCCGTGGGAGCGCAGCAACCATTTGTAAGCTCAGCCACCTGTTTGGTAATCTCATAACCATGCAGCGGCTGCCGATGAAGCACATGTAGAATGAAAAAACGGGAAAGACTCATTTTAATCAAGCCAGCCCAGTATTCTTGGGATTCGTACTTTATTTTGGGTACCCCCTCTCCTTACATATAGACATGCTATACATTGACCATATATGTATTATATGACTATGCATGAAAAAGTGTCAATAAATTTATGGCAGTTTGCAATGAACATTGTACTAAAATTGCTCTTACCATGCGTGAAGCGGCAGGTCAAAATGATGAATGGGCACACTATGTTCTTGATGACTTACAATAATCCTGGCTGGGACTAATAATAAAAACATGTAAAAATGGGGCTGTAATCAACCCCATTCTACGTAAATACTCGGAGGTACTCCACCCCTATTGCTTTAATCATAAGAGAACAGCCTTAACAAGGCTTTTTCCGGTTACTTACAATTATCTATTATTCCTTTCTAAAATATCCGTTTCGCAAACCTCAGGCTCATAACCCAATTCTTTGCAGAGATTTGGATTTTGCCTGAGCAGCGAAGGTTTCGGTGTGGAGCAGGAAAAACAAGAAAGCTTGTCGAGAAATTGATTCATCTGATTTAAAAATTCCTTCAAGCCGTCTTTATTCAAGGTATAAAATACATTTTTCCCCTCTTTTTTACTGTCAATAAGACCGGCCTGTTTTAGAATTTTTAAATGGTGCGAAATGGCTGGCTGCGATAAACCGATGGCATGGATAATCTCACAGGCTCCCATTTCCTGGCTTGCCAGCAGTGTTAAAATATTTTGTCTATGCGAATCTCCCAGCGCTTTTAAAATGTTTAACATTGTATCTTCTTTCATATTTAAATATTTGAATGAATACACACGCATATTGTAAATGCTCCCCATTCTGGGGTCAAGTAGATTTGCCCTTATGGTTACGGATTATTTCAAGGGTGTCTAAAGGTCAAGTGTCTAAGCTATATGGAGTATACAAAACCGAAGGGCTGTGCAGCATTTAAAGTCTTGACATGAAGGCACAGTAGGAATTACCATAAACATATAAACATAATTAAATATTTATTTTAATCAATACAAGATAAACCCTGCCTTAAGGCAGAATCCTCTTGCAGGCATAATTAAGTTTAACCAAAAATTCACAGAAAGGAACTATAGGGGGAAACAACATGTCTGAAAAAGCGTCGGCAAAGCTGTCTTTGCTCGACAGGTATTTAACCGTATGGATTTTCCTGGCCATGTTTTTAGGTGTGGGACTGGGTTATATTATTCCTGAAGTGGCGGACCTTCTAAAAAAATTCCAGGTTGGAACCACCTCAATCCCCATTGCCATTGGTTTGCTCGTGATGATGTATCCACCCTTGGCCAAGGTGAAGTATGAAGAAATCGGTAAGGTATTCAGAAACGGTAAGGTCCTGGCACTCTCATTAGTTCAGAACTGGATTATCGGTCCCGTCTTGATGTTCTTTCTGGCTATCCTCTTTCTGCAGAATTATCCCGAATATATGGTGGGCATAATAATAATCGGCCTGGCCCGCTGCATCGCCATGGTCATCGTATGGAACTCTCTGGCCAAAGGGGATTCGGAGTACGCGGCGGCACTGGTGGCTTTGAACTCAATTTTCCAGGTGCTTTTCTTTTCGGTATATGCCTACTTTTTTGTTACCCTTATGCCTCAGTGGCTTGGCATCAAGTCGATAGCCATCCATATTTCCATGGCGGAAGTAGCTAAAAGTGTGGCTATCTACCTAGGTATTCCCTTCCTCGCGGGAATTATCACCAGGTTCACCCTGATACCGTTCAAGGGCAAAGAATGGTATGAGAAAAAATTCATCCCCAAAATCAGTCCCCTCGCTCTGATTGCCCTTTTATTTACGATCATCGTTATGTTCTCGTTAAAAGGCAACTATATTATCGCTTTACCGGTGGACGTGGTTAGGATCGCCGTACCGCTGCTCGTTTATTTCGTGATTATGTTCTTTCTCTCCTTTTTCCTCAGCAAATCGTTCAATGTCAATTACGGCCAGAGCACGACGCTTGCTTTCACGGCCGCCAGTAACAACTTCGAACTGGCCATCGCAGTGGCTGTGGCGGTATTCGGTATTAATTCCGGCCAAGCTTTTGCAGCAGTCATTGGCCCCCTCATCGAAGTGCCGGTGATGATTGGGCTGGTCAATGTGGCCCTTGCTTTTCAGCGAAAATATCTTTCTGTACAACAGCAATAAATAAAGTGAAACCGGGGGTTTAAACCAACTTCCGGTTCCCGTTTGATGCCATATGCTTTAGATAATTCAAGTTTCGCAGGACGAAAGCTGAAGTCTGCCCCTTCAAAAAATGCAAGCGGTTTATTTTCTGGTCCAAAATTCTATTTAAATACTTGTTTCCAAAAGGTGAAACGATACTTATTTTATTATATAATAACATTGTTTTTAATTTGCTTCTGGTTAATTTCTTGAGATTTGTTGCATTGTATTGAGTGTAAAATTTTGTATTAGATAATCTTGCATTTATAAATTTATTGAGGGGAGATTCTTTACATAGAGGACTATTATTCTATCTTAGGTGTAGCACACAATGCTTCACGCAAACAAATAAAAAGAGCTTATCGAGTGCTAGCTCAAAAATATCATCCTGATATTAATAATGATGATATTGAAGCTGAAGAGAAAATGAAACAAATAAATCAAGCTTACGAAGTACTTATGGATCATAATAAACGGACTCAATATGATCGCAATGGGGTATCTGGCTTTTCAACCACTAATTCCCGATGGGGCGGTCTGTCATATGATGACGACGATCCTGGCTTACGGTTTATGATGATGTTATGGCAAATGCAAATGGGAGAAAAAAATACTTAATCTGCTGAAGCCATGCAATGGAAATAATATTATCAGTCAGATTGAAATACACACAGACAAAGTCACAGAATAAGGCACTTTCAGAGGGTAAAGGAATGAATACTCCTACGATTAAATTTGAAGAAACGCTGTGGGTAATTATCGTAAACTATTTCAGTAATAGTTAGTCATCAGCCCTTATAAATCTTGTTTGTGAATAGGGAGGTGATAATGTGGAAATCAAAGTGCTGGGAACAGGCTGTGCAAAATGCAAGGAGTTGCACAAGAGAGTTACTGAATTAAACAGTGAGATGGGTATTGAGGCTGATGTGAAAAAGGTAGAGAAAATGGATGATATTATCGCGGCAGGTATCATGATTACCCCGGCCCTGATCATTAACGGCAAAATTAAGGCGGTAGGCAAGGTGCCCGGTAAAGATACTTTAAAGAAGTATATTGAAGAAGAGATATAGCTTATAACAACGATTGGAAATTGCCCCAGTCAACCAGCCTCCTTTTTAGGGGGCATCCGTTTAATTAATGATGGTCAATCATGATGAAGATGACGCAAAACCTATTTTCAAAATATTACGTCCCGATATAGTGCAAATGCAAAAATAAAAGTAAACCGGGGGTTGGCGAACCAGCTCCCGGTTTTCATCTGTGATATTCACAGGATCTGTTTCATTTAAAATTCTCTTACTCAATAACCATTACATACTCAACCTTTGGATCGGCCGTACCCTGCAAAGTGCATTTTTCTTCCTTAAGCTTCTTAATATAATCGATGATATCGCTTGTAATGATTTCTCCCATGCTGACCAGGGGAATCCCCGGCGGGTAAACCATAATCATTTCTCCTGACACCTCACCGGCGCTCTGCTCAAGAGCTACAGGCTTTTTATTTCTATAGAAGGCTTCCCTTGGGGGCATGGTTACAACCGGGTTAAACTGAATTGATTGGATTTTGTTGATTTTCCTGCCCTGCGCATGCCTGGCGATGTCCGCAAGCGCGTGGATAAAGGCCTCCAGGTACTTCCTTTGCTCACCCAAGCCTGTTATAGCCAGAATATTGTACATGTCGGCCAATTCTATCAGGATATTGTAATCTCTGGCCAGCAGCTCTTCCACCTCGTAACCGGTCAAACCCAGTTGATGCACGTTAACAAGAAGCTTTGTTTCATCAAGGTAGAATGGCCCGTTATTGGCAAAATACTGGCACGTTGGCGCGAACAGGCCTTCAATCCCGTTTATTTCCTCTCTTGCCCAGCTCAGCATGTCCAAAAGGTGGCCGAGGATCTCTTCACCTCTGGTAGCCAGCTGCTTCCTGGCTACGTCCATGGAGCAGAGCAAAACATACGACGGGCTGGAGGAATAGGTCAGGTTGAGGACCTTCCTGACGTAGCTGGCATTGAAATAGTCAGACTTATTTAATAACAACACCGAGCTTTGGGTCATTGAACCACCAGTCTTGTGCAGGCTTGCCGCGCTCATGTCGGCGCCTGCCTGCATGGCGGAAACAGGGAAACCATGATGGAAATGCATGTGCGTTCCGTGCGCCTCATCTACCAGGACCGGCATTCCGTGCTGGTGGGCCACTTCAACAATCTGGTTGAGATGTCCGGCAATCCCATAATAAGAGGGGTTGATGGTCAATACAGCGCTGGCGCGGGGATTCTTTTGTATGGCCGAAGCCAGGTTTGACTCCGTTATCCCCAGGACGATACCGAGGTCCTGATCGATCTCCGGCTGTACATATACTGGTTCAGCGCCGCTTAAGATCAACCCGTTGAAGATGGATTTATGGGCGTTCCTGGGTACGATAATCTGGGCGCCGGGTTTGCAGGCGCTCATAATCATGGTTTGGACCCCGGATGTCGTCCCGTTAATCAGAAAATATGCGTCAGCGGCCCCAAACGCCTCGGCCATAAGGGCTTCGGACTCCAGAATAACCCTGGTGGGGTCCCAAATTAAATCAATACCCCTGGTCTGGTTGAGGTCCATCCTCAGGACATTTTCACCTACAAAATCCCTGTACTCGGACAAGCCGTGGCCATGCTTATGGCCTGGTATCTGTAAAGGAACAGCATTTCTCTTAACATGATATTTTACCGCCTCAAACAGAGGGGTTCTGTTCTGGTCCAATAACACTTATCCCCTTCCTTTATTGCTGCCTAAAGTCTAATGGTTCATCTATCCATATTTTCTTCTGACACCAGAACCACGATTGGCGTCTGCTGGTCATCGTTCCCATGCGGGTTGTCCTTAAGGTAGCTGCTGAGCATCTTCCGGTCAACCCTATCTGTTGCCGCCAGAATGTCAACTTTCCCAATATCGTTCACATCTGCAATAACCGCCTCAGCGCCGGTGGCTGCTTTAATCCTGTCCACTACCCCTTGCGGATCCCTGGGACCCATCACGATATGCCGGTCAAAGGGCCACATGGTGCCGGCAAAATCGTCAATTTGGGCCAGCTGACGCCCCGCAACGCGGTAGAAATCGCCTCTTCGCCCAATCAACCGGCCCAGCCCGGCAGCCGCCACACCCAGTAAGAAGCGCCCGGTACCTGCCTCCTGTATGGCCACCTGCATGGAGTGCGGGGCGGCCAGGCTCCCTTCTTTACCTGGAAAACGGCACATAAAATGCGCCAGCAACCCCGGTTTTACCGTCTCGTGCAGAATGGCCCGGCCCTGGCTGATAGCTACCACACTCTCTGCCACAACGATAATATCACCGGGCGCCGCTATTTCCCCGGTGTATTTTAGAACTACGTCTACGATATCGTCTTTTTCGGTTATAATATGAGTCCTGATGGATATCCTGCCGGCTATCATTCAACTCACCTTCAAATCAGACTGCCTGACGGCAAAGTAATTTCTAATCCCGTTAAAAATACCCTCGGCAGCCCGCTTCTGGATGGTCAAGCCCCGTAAAAAAACCTCCTCCACGATGTTGGTGATAGTCACTACCTCCACCATGACCGCAGGAAGGTCCAAGGGTAGGACCGGCTCCCGCTCCTCTGCAACACCCCTGTCCGCAACCTTAATCTTCTTGACCAGTTCCTCCTGCACATAGGTTGCTAAAATTTTACTATCAATACTTCCGGCCGGGTACTTCGTGGCGGAGCCGGACACCCTGCCATCTGCACAAGCGTGCGTATGAAGAGAGATATAAATATCAGCCCTTTCCAGCCGGGCCTTCTCAAGCCTTTCCTTGGTCGAGATGTTTTCGTCCCCGCTCCTGGTAAGGACTGCTTTTGCTCCCGCCCGCTTAAATATTTTTTGCAGGTTGGCTGCTATCGGCATTACAACATCTTTTTCCATCAGGCTGACGGGCCCCCTGCCGCCTGTGTCTTTGCCCCCGTGAGCAGGGTCAATTATTATTGTTTTACCGCTGAACAGTTTGGTCAGGTAAAAACGGTCAAGGGTGATTTCCAACCTGAACGGGAATACCTCCAGAGCAGCCAGCTTAACCTCGGCCGGCTGATCCAGAAATAATTCTACAGATGTAGAATCTGAATTCTCCTGTTTTAACCATACCTCGCGTACAAGGCCATCGTTAATCGATATCTTTCCCTCGGGCATATTGAGAATAGCACCCGTGCACCTGAGCATGATTACTTTATCGTCCACACGGACAAGAGAATAATCAAAAGGTTTGGTAGACTCGATAAACAGCTTGGAAAGCCACTCACTTTTTTCCCCGTCTGCAACTTTTGACCATAAGTTGGTAATCCTCGGCGACTTCCGGTAAGACAAAAAAAGGCTCCCTCCTTGCTTGAGTTTGGAACCATACAAACCTGCAAAGCTAAAACAAGGACCCTCATTTTTCATGAGTCCCCAAGGGATAATATTCTTTAATAAAAAGATTTCTCCTGCATTCTCATTTCGTTCTGAAAAAAAAGTCTAAGCCTTGTAGTAATTGGCTAAACATAGCTAAATTTAAGCCCTTGCGGTAAATATATCAAAAAAGAAAACCGGGTAGTGACCCGGTTTTCTGCTAGGATAAAGCATTCATTAATATCCATTTGAAGGTACTTTGACCCTTGGTATTTACCTGAAAACGACGTTTAAGTCGCCTAAATATGTAGGTGCGAATTTATCCGCACAGAAGTTAATTAGCCACACAAGTCCGGCGCTAGTACGCCTTGTGCCATTTCAATCGCACCTACATCGCTGGTGTTTTCATAATACGTGGCGCCGCTGGCGGCGCGGACAACTACCAACGTCTCACGTCTCACGTCTCACGTCCCACGTCCCACCTCTATTTCGTTCCCTCAAGCTGATTGCGGTAGTTAAAAGCCAAAACTGCCTGGGCAAAGTTAACCATCCGTTTGGTCATATTACCCCCTACTTTTCCATTATTACGAGAAGAAAGCTCCCCCTTATCAATTTTATCGTAGTCAGGGATACCCAGTTCAGCTGCCAATTCAACTTTAAATTGATTAAGAGCCGGCTCAATGTACTGCTGCAGGTCTTTGGCAATGAGATCCTTATTTTCAATTAATACCAGCTTATTGGTCAAAACAACCGCTGCCTCCTTTTTATAGGATAAGAACTATCATTATAACCATATCTTTTTTTTAATATGCCCTCATATGTTAAAAATATTTTTAAATATTACTGCAACAATTGCAAAATTATGGTATTGATTATAAATCTGCAATTTGGCAGGAAACCTCACTCTACCTGTCTAAGTTAACCAGAGAAAACAACTGGAGGTCAACCATGAGATTTTGCACCCTTTCTTCCTGCAGCTATGCCAATTGCGTCGTGGTGCAGGATCAACACACCTGTATATTAATTGACTGCGGCCTCAGGAAAAGGGACACCAGGCCTTATTTGGCGGCAGCGGGGCTATCACCGGGTGATGTAGACGCAATCATTCTAACCCACCGGCATATTGACCACGTCTATGGCCTCAACTATTTTCTAAAAGAAAAAAACGTCCCCATCTATTCGACCATCCGGGTGTTGCATGAACTTAACCAGAGTATGCACTTCACTGCCCCTCCGCGGCTGAATATTCTCAGCGAGTGCTCCGGACAGAGAATAGGCACGTTGGGGGTGATCCCTTTCCGTCTATCGCATGATGTTGAAACAATCGGTTTTATCATTCATGGTGATGGCGAAAGACTGGGATTTATAACGGACACCGGATTCGTACCGGAAAGCTGCCTTAATGCCTTCCGTGATCTGGATTACCTGTACATAGAGTCAAATCACGACCTGGATATGTATAAGCGCTCAGCCAAGCCTGGCTATGTGATCAGGCGCAACCTCGGCTTAACCGGCCACCTGTCCAACGAGCAATGCGGGCGGGCCCTCCAGGCTATGCGGCAACAAAACTATAAATTGGTGGTTTTGGGTCATCTCAGCGAAGAAGACAATGAACCCCGCCTGGCTCTTGACTGTGCCATGAAGAACCTGCCGCAGGGTACTCCCCTGGCTAGCGCCCCCTCACGTGAACCCGGCTTGTGGTCTGATAATCTAATCCAATTGATTAAAGAAAAATCCCCACCTGAGTAACCACCAGGTGGGGATTTTTATTAAACCGTTTTAGTTTAGCACTCTTCCTTCGGGTAATTGCTTCTTGGCGTGTAGTGGGTGTGCAACAGTTCATGGGACTTGTGGCCCAGCGGTTTTTCCAGGAACTCAGCATAGAGCTCTTGAACAGCCGGGTTTTCATGAGACTTACGCAGTACCATACGCTCGTCCTCGGTATAGGTAGCGTCAATCCGCTTGAGGCGAATTTCGGTGTTGGTCGGGATGGGTGACCCGCCCCCGCCGATACAGCCGCCGGGACAGCACATAACTTCGATGAAGTGGTAGTTTGCCTCGCCCGCACGGATCTTGTCCAGCACCTTGCGCGCGTTGCCAAGGCCGTTGGTTATAGCTACACTTACAGGAAGGTCGCCGACTTGCACTGTGGCTTCCTTGACCCCGTCAATACCGCGGCAGGCCGTAAAGTTGATGTCCTCAAGCTCCTTGCCGGTAACTACCTCGTAGACGGTACGCAGAGCGGCTTCCATCACGCCGCCGGAAGCGCCGAAGATTTCGCCGGCGCCGGTGGAGATACCCAGCGGAGCGTCGTACTCTTCTTCGGGCAGGTTGGTCATATCTAAGCCGGCCTGCTTGAACATGCGGCCCAGTTCGCGTGTGGTAAGCACCACGTCGACATCCTGGTAGCCGCTGCTGTTCATTTCAGGCCGCTGGCACTCGTACTTCTTGGCGGTGCAGGGCATAATCGAGACACAGACGATATCCTTCGGGTCAATGCCCTCTTTCTGGGCGTAGTAGGTCTTGACCAGCGGGCCGAACATCTGCTGCGGTGACTTGCAGGTGGAAAGGTGCGGCAGCAGGTCGGGATAGAAGTGTTCAATGAACTTGATCCAGCCGGGGCTGCAGGAGGTGATCATGGGCAGAACGCCGCCATTGGTTACACGCTGAAGCAGCTCGTTGCCTTCCTCCAGGATGGTCAGGTCCGCGGTGAAGTCGGTATCGAAGACCTTGTCAAAGCCGAGGCTGCGCAACCCCGCAACCATTTGCCCGGTCGCGATGGTACCCGGCGCGGCGCCGATGGTTTCACCAATCTGCACCCGGGTGGCCGGAGCAGTCTGGACCACAACGTGCTTTGTGGGATCGGCCAGGGCCGCCCATACCTTGTCGGTATCGTCCCGTTCCACGATGGCGCCGGTGGGACAGACCAGCGAGCACTGGCCGCACTGGACGCATTCCATGTTGGCCAACCTCTCGTTAAAGGCCGGGGCGACCAGGCTGTCAAAGCCCCTGTTCTCGGCGGTAAGAGCCTGCACCGATTGAATGTTGGTGCAGACTGAAATGCAACGGCGGCAGAGGATACACTTGCGCGGGTCGCGTATAATGGCAGGACTGGAGTCATCGATCGGGTAGTCTGTTTTGGCGCCCTCAAAACGGATCTCGCTCAAGCCATATTCCTCTGCCAGCTTTTGCAGTTCGCAATTTCCGTTGCGCCGGCAGGTGAGACACTCCATGGGGTGATCGGACAGGATCAGTTCGAGCACCAGCTTGCGGGCTTTGATCAATTCCGGGGTATGGGTGTTAACAACCATCCCTTCAGCAACCGGAGCCACGCAGGATGGTATAAACGTCCTGGCGCCTTTCACGTCTACCAGGCAGATCCGGCATGCGCCGATCACATTGATATCTTTCAGATAACAAAGAGTCGGGATATTGATTCCCACTGATTTAGCGGCCTCAAGGATGGTTGTCCCCTCTTCCACCGCTACTTTCCGGTTATCAATTGTCAAATTTATCATTTTCTCATTTTCCCTCCAAACTCCCGTATTTGACTAATTTTCATTTTCAAAAGCTGCGGGAGCGGCTTTTATTCCTCGAATTCGCACACCTTGGCAGCGCACTTGTGTTCCTTGATATGAGCTTCGTATTCATCCCTGAAGTACTTGATGGTGCTCAAAACGGGGTTGGGCGCGGTTTGGCCGAGGCCGCAGAGCGCGGTCTTCTGAATGGTCGTGCCCAACTCCAGCAGGAGTTCGATGTCGCCTTCTTTGCCTTTGCCCGTCGTAATGCGCTCCAGGATTTCGAGCATCCGTTTGGTGCCGATCCGGCAGGGAGAACATTTACCGCAGGACTCGTCCACAATAAAGTCCATAAAGAACTTGGCGATATCCACCATGCAGGTATCTTCGTCCATGACAATCATTCCGCCTGAACCCATCATGGCGCCCAGCGCTGTAAGGGATTCAAAGTCAATCGGGGTGTCCAGTTGTCCGGCCGGGATGCAGCCGCCGGACGGGCCGCCGGTTTGGACGGCTTTAAATGCCTTCTTGCGGGGAATGCCGCCGCCGATATCATAGACGATTTCTCTTAAAGTGGTGCCCATCGGGACTTCCACGATACCTGTATTGTTGATCCTGCCCGCCAGGGCGAATACCTTGGTTCCCTTGCTCCCCTGCGTGCCGATGGAGGAATACCAGTCAGCGCCCTTGAGGATGATTTCAGCGACGTTAGCCCAGGTTTCAACGTTATTCAGCACAGTTGGTTTAGCCCAAACACCTTCGTTGGCCGGGAATGGCGGCCTGGGTCTGGGTTCACCGCGCTTGCCCATAATGGAGGTCAAAAGAGCCGTTTCTTCGCCGCACACAAAGGCGCCGGCGCCGATTCGGATTTCGATGTCAAAATTAAAGCCGGTGCCAAAAATATCCTTTCCAAGCAGGCCGTATTCACGGGCCTTGTCGATGGCATAGCTGAGTCTTTCAATGGCCAGCGGGTATTCAGCCCGCACGTAGACATAGCCCTGCTCGGCGCCAATGGCGCGGCCGCAGATAGCCATGCCCTCGATAACGCTGTGGGGATCCCCCTCCAGAACGGACCTGTCCATAAATGCGCCCGGGTCGCCTTCGTCACCGTTGCATACCACGTATTTGGGTGTGCCTTTCGAATTAGCACAAAAGCTCCATTTCATGCCTGTATTGAATCCAGCGCCGCCACGGCCGCGGAGCCCTGCTTTCTTAACCTCTTCGATGACTTCAGCAGGAGTCATTTTGGTAAGCGCTTTGCCTAGAGCGGCATAGCCGTCATTGGCGATGTAGTCCTCAATAGAAGTTGGATCTATATAAAAGTTGTTACGCAGAACTATCTTCTGCTGCTTTGCAAAAAGATCGATGTCATCAACTTTCGGGGTTGGTTCTTTTGCTCCGGGAGTCCTGTACAACAAGCGCTGGACGAGGTTTCCCTTCATGATGTGCTCTTCAACAATGGCATCAGCGTCTTTTGGCTTCAGCCTGCGGTAAAAAGTTGCCTCGGGGTACACAATTGCTACGGGACCCATATCGCACGGACCCATGCAGCCGGTAAGCACAATCTGGACCTGGTCTGCAATGCCGTTCTTTTCGAGGGACGCCTTCATGGCTTCCACCACATCTTGACATTTCGAAGAAATGCAGCCGGCGCCGCCGCACATCATCACGTGAGCTTTCTCAGTCGCCGACGGAACACCTTCACGAATTTTCAGGGCTTCCCGCCTGCTTTCTCTAACCTTTGCAAGTTCTTCCAAAGACTTCACTTAATCACACCTCCGATTTAAATCCTCCAGCCATTCTTAAACTATCCCTTCAGACCCCGACAATTAATTTCGGCAAGCCCATTACTATGGATGTAAAGTTTATTCTTAGTCCATAGGTGTGGAATACTAAATCAGTTTATGCGTACTGCTCCAGTATTTCGGGGATTTGCTCGGGCTCCAAGCGGCCGTGCACATCTTTGCCGTCGATAATCATGGCCGGAGCCAATCCGCAGGCGCCAATGCAACGCACAACTTCAACGGTAAACCGGCTGTCGGGAGTCGTTTGTCCCTCTTTAATACCAAGGGTATCTTTTAGTGCTTTAAGGACCTTTTTGGTTCCCTTAACATAGCAGGCTGTACCCGCGCAAACGGCGATTTTATGCCGGCCCCTGGGGATCAGGGAGAAGAAGGCATAAAAAGTAACCACCCCGTAAACTTCTTGAAGTGATACTCCCAATCCCTTGGCGATTCTGGTCTGTACCCACAGCGGAAGATATCCTATGAGATTTTGGGCCTTGGTCAGGACCTGGATAAGTCCACTGGGTTGACCCCTGTACTCATCAATAATCTTTTCCAATTGTTTAGTCAGTTCGTCTTCGCCGCAACCACATGAACATGCAACCACGAGTCTGTACCTCCCTTGCTTTAAGTGCTTAACAGCACTTCACAGCTTATTTTAGCGATCTTAAAAAAGTGTGTTCCTAAATCCTACTTCTTTTAAAGAACCATAAAAATCCACCCGATCTGGTTATTAATTTCAGGCTTTTCAGGGACATTGCATTTTATTGAGCAATATGATTGGTTTCCAAGCTTACGGGCTTTTTACCCCTTGATTTGGATCATAGAACTGTTTTAGAGAAAAGAAATGCAGGGTTAATGTTCCCTGTTTCCCAAGCATCTAACCTGCACATAACTAATGGTTGTCATTTTTGCAATAAAAAAAGATAATAAAGCCCGTTACTCAAGTCCACTCTTCAGCCTGAGACCTATTACCTCCTTTCGTTTGCTATTTTTTAACCAAACATTACCTAAGTTATCAAAGGACAAGCACTGGCAGCTGTTACTTTGATGAATTATATGGCATCTCCTGTAATTGTCCGCACGGTAGTTAATTAACACATGATCCTAGCACTATTATAGCATATAGTAGTCTTTATTAAAATAGATGTTTTTTCAAAAATATTATCGAATGGAATATAAAAAATATTATAGCATAATTGATACAAAAAGCAATTGTTTGTTCGATATTGCACGAAAGTTTTTATCGCCATTATTTGCCGAAAAACGTAGATTTTAATCAAATTATACCAACGTCCTTTATGTCGATATGCAGATAAATCAGCATTTCTCATAAATAGGAATTAATAATAAATCTTAATTATCAAAAGTCGCAAACTAAAAATCTTGTTAGTAACTGTTATACAACAATTCGTATATCCTGCGAATACGGACAAATAATGTACATTTTTTCACAAAGACGCCGCCACCCGCACACGCTTTATTTTACTACCCCCTTTAAGCCAATCACTCATAATAACATGACGATTCGACTAGATCATCCAGCTTTCATCAAGCGCCTGCCGCGCTTTCCCCTGCAATAAAGCCAGATGACCATGCCCACTGTAAATTGTAGCCGCCGCAATCACCGTCTATGTCCAGGACTTCCCCTGCAAAATACAGTGTCGGCACAATCCTTGACTCCAAGGTTTTGCTGTTAATAGCATTAACGTCCACACCACCGGCGGTAACCTGAGCGGCAGGCCAGGAAGTCGTCCCGGTAACAGGAAAGCGCCAGTCTAAAAGAATATGTGCAATCTTTTTCAGCTCCGAGGCAGTAACCTTCCCGGCTGCCTTATTCAGGTCCACACCAGCCTCTTTGAGTATTACCGGCGACAACTGTTTGTTTATGAAACCCACAAAACTGAAAGCCAGGGTTTTCCCGGGATTATTACTGAAGCGCTCAGCAAGCAACTCTTCCAGTTCCCCGCCAGTGAAGGAGTCCAGTAAAACCAGCTTTAACCAGGGGCTTTGATTTTTCTTTAGACACTCCCCTGCCTTGCGGCTAAGAGTCAAAATAGGAGGACCGGAAATACCGTACTCGGTAAAGAGGATCTCCCCGCTGGCAGCCTGCAGGCTCTGGTTCTCTAATACTACTTCAGCGGTTCCTTCAAATTTAATACCTTTAATCTGCTTGAGATAACCCGAGGACAATTTTAACTGGACCAGGGCCGGAAATGGTTCGACTATACTGTGGCCCAGGCTTAACGCCAGGGCATACCCACTGCCCGTCGAACCAAAATGTGGCGCAGCTTTACCACCTGTAGCAATAATTACCCGGTCAGCCTGAAATTCCCCCCCGTTCTTAAGAGCAAGGGTAAAACCGCTCTTATTGTGAGCAATACCCGCAACCTCCGCCCCGCAATGGACATTAACACCTATCCTTTCCAATTCATAACGAAGCACGTCTAAAACACTGGAAGCCTGCAAGGAGAATGGAAATACTTTGCCTTCTTCCTTCACTTTGTGCGCCACTCCCAGCCTTGCAAAAAAGTCAAGGGTCTGCTCTACACCAAATTGGGAAAGGACAGAGAAAGCAAACCTGGGATTGCTGCCATGGTAGTTGGCCATGCTGGTGGTGATATTGGTGAGGTTGCACCTTCCGTTACCGGTGGCAAGGATTTTCTTGCCAATCCGCTGGTTGCTTTCCAGAATGGTAACAATCGCCCCTTTGCGGCGGGCGGCTATAGCTGCTGTAATTCCCGCCGCTCCTCCCCCAATCACTGCTACTTTGTATGGAGGACTACCCGGCATAAAATTCTCTCCTTTTATATATGTCTATCGCAATGGTGAAAGTCATAACCGGTTCTCGAAAAGCCTTTGGGGTAGTGGTCTTGGGGTTATCCTCCGCTCTTTTCGCAATTTTCCATTTGTGCTAGAAGAGCGTTATACCGACCGCATCTGCAGACGGCCATCCGGTAGCTACGCGCTATTTAAGCTTTGACTTTAAGCAACGCACGCGCTAAGCAACGCACCCAGGTGCTCCATTCGCTCCGGATAACCCCAAGCCCGCAAGTCAAGCCTTTTCGAGAACAATTTTTGTGATAAGTGAAACAAAAGGCAGTTCTATGTCCTGCCGTTTTCGAAGCCTCTGGATAGTGGGCATGGTGTTATCCCCTTGTATCATTATCGTACTGATGGCGGCGCATACTTGGAGGCGATGGCTTCCGCGGCCTTAATACCGTCTACAGCCGCTGAGACAATCCCGCCGGCGTGACCGGCTCCTTCCCCAGCCGGATACAGACCTCTTAGTGAGGCTTCCATAAATTCATTGCGGACGATCCTTACCGGAGAGGAGGACCTGGTCTCCACAGCGGTCATGACAGCATCCGGCAGGGCAAAACCCTTAAGCTTTTTATCCAGCTCAGGTATTGCCATCTTCATCGTCTCTACCACAAAGTCCGGCAGGCATTCGTTGAGGGCCGCCGGCTGCACTCCTTTGCGGTAGGACGGCTCTACCTGACCGAGCCTGGTGGAAGGCCTGTTCTCCAGAAAGTCTCCTACCAGCTGTACCGGCGCCTTGTAATCACTTCCGCCCAGGATATACGCCTTTCTCTCCAGTTTCCTTTGAAAAGCTACTCCAGCCAGTGGATGGCTGCTGCCAAAATCAGCAGGCTCCACCCCTACCAGCAGGGCGCTGTTGGCGTTTTCGCCACTGCGGGAGTATGCGCTCATCCCGTTGGTTACGACACCCTCCTCTTCAGAACTGGCAGCCACCACCACTCCACCCGGACACATGCAAAAAGTATAGGCAGACCTGCCGTTTGCAGTGTGATATGCCAGTTTGTAGTCAGCCGGGCCGAGTTTGGGGTGACCGGCAAATTTTTTATACTGGACAGCGTCGATCAACTTTTGGGGATGCTCAATTCTAACCCCGACTGAAAAAGGTTTTGGTATCATGGTTACACCCGCCTGATACAGCATTTCAAAGGTATCCCTGGCGCTATGCCCGGGCGCGAGCACCACAACCTCCGCAGCCAGCCGTTCAGTCCCGTTAATTATTATACCCTGCACATGGTTATCTTTTGTGATTAAATCAGTAACTTTGCAGTTAAAGCGGACCTCTCCACCCAGGCTGATAATTCTTTCACGGATTTTTTTAACCACTGACCGGAGCCGGTCCGTACCGACATGAGGTTTGGCTGCGTACATGATTTCTTCCGGCGCGCCTGCCATGGTCATATCAGACAGGACTTTGCGGCACCGCCTGTCCCTGATTAAGGTTGTCAGTTTGCCGTCGGAAAAGGTCCCGGCCCCTCCCTCACCAAACTGTACGTTGCACTCGGGGTCAAGTAGTCCATGCTCCCAGAATTTCCTGACCGCTTCCGCCCTGGTATCGACATCCGCCCCTCTTTCCATGACAACAGGCCCGTATCCCATTTCAGCCAGGATTACCCCGGCAAAAAGCCCCGCAGGGCCGGTCCCGATAATCACCGGCCGGTGCTGCAAAGGCTGTGAACCGGTTTGTACATACTTGTACTCCAGATCAGGAGCAATAGTAATATCCTTGTTTTTGAATTTCTTTAAGCAACTATCTTCTTGTTTTAATTCAACATCTACAGTATAAACAAAGTTAATTGTATCATGTTTCCTGGCATCAATAGATTGTTTAAAGATTTTGTATCCTACTAAATCCTTTTCACCTATTTTAAGCTTCTTTATTAAGGAGTTTTTTAAGTTTGAAGCATCCTGGTCTATGGATAATTTCACACCATATACCCTTATCATTTTTTATCACCACTATTTAATATTGTCCGTATAATTTCCCATAACTCTGTAATAATGAGCTAATTTTATATACTATTATTTTTTATATAATATATCATAAAAATCTGTTAATACCAACTTTTAAATCTATTTCTATAAATTGTTTGTTTAAAAATAATTTTAATGAGTAAAATAAAAACATGAATATTAAAAAAATCGCTGTCTACTTTGCCGTCGGTCTCTCGGTTTTGAGCCTTAAGCCCGCCGTACCAAGTGAAGCGATTGAGCCAGCGCCAGCGAAACCATTCGTCTCCGTATCCAGAGGTCTTTGCCTGAGCAGGGAGGAATTCTACCTGCTGGCCAGATTAATCCATGCCGAAGCCAGAGGTGAACCGTTGGAAGGACAGGTAGCAGTTGGGGCTGTGGTTTTCAACCGGCTCAAGGATCCCCGGTTTCCCAAAACGATAACCGGAGTTATATATGAAGATTACCAGTTTACCCCCGTCCTGGACGGTACTATTGAACTCACTCCCGATGCGCAAGCTTTTTTGGCAGCGGAACTGGCCCTAAACGGGTTGGATCCCGCCAACGGCAGCATCTTTTTCTATAATCCGGACCAATCTGAGAGCAGGTGGCTTGACGGGCTGCCGTCTTCATTGAAAATAGGCAAGCATATCTTTTGCTAAAATAACCCTTCTCCGTCACAGGAGGAGGGTTATTTAGGATTTAAGTTGAAGAAGCTATATCAACTTGATTTTGTTGCTTTTTACAAAATTATTTGTTAATATTGACAGTTATGTGCTAGACTACAAGTGATATGCAAATGTTGAAGCTAGAGGTGTTTCCTGACTTGGCAAGCAACAAAACAAAACAAGCTATAACAGAAGTAACCAATCTTCTCAAAGATGGAGTACCCCTTCCTTTGGAAATCCTATATTCCCGCTGCAATTGTAATTCTGACGCATTAGCCGGCGCGCTTTCCTCTCTAATAGAAAAAGAGGAAATCCGGATCGGCCGGGCCAAATCAGGAGGTAGTTGGTTTATTGGTGAAAACGTCCTGGCGCCCCCTGCCAGAGGAGAAACCTGGCACACCGGAAGGGGACAAATGCGTAAAGTCCTGCCTAAATTACTTAAAGTTATTAGAAAATATACCCCTCCTGAAGAGGCGGCTCCAACCGACAACGAAACCAGCGCTCAGCTTGATTCCGTCCGCAAAGTGCTTGAAGACGGGCAGCCCCGGTCCAAGGCTGATATAATCGCCGCAACCGGACTGGAAAACCTTGACTCTCTGGTCTGGCGCTACTTTCCCCAACTGCCTGACGGTCGTTTTACCATGCCCGACAGTGACGGTGCCTGGGATTTTCTCCTTACATACCTCCATGAGAAACCCCGACGCCTCTCTGATTTGCTCCGCCAGTTTCGCCGACACAAAAAAATTGTTGAAAGAATCGCAGCTGAAAATGATCAGACTCCTTTGGTGCGGCTGCCCCAATCACTTATTACCACCGTGAATAGCCCGGCAGGACGCGATGAGCTGACCCGTCGCGCGAAAATTAAAGCCTGCCGGGATATGCTCGAGACACTGCCGACACCCTTTTTTGACCCGCGGGAAGCCGGGCTGGGCATGAAAGAATTTGCGGCCTTAGCCGACAGCTACTCTCTCACCGTATCCTTTGAAAATAACAAATACTGGTGCTTGCGCCGGGAATTTCCGGGTGATGTTCTGGTGGAACAGCTTGGGGAAATCAGCGGCAGGTATTTCGCGCCTCCTTATACCACCAGCGCTCCTTCCTTCCTCAGGGAACATTCCCTGGGGGAAAAGGAAGCCGCAGCAGTCCTCGGCGTGGATGAAGACACCCTGTCTTTTTTAATCAAAACAGGGCAATTAGATTCCTTTACTCTGGATGAAAGGACACGCCTGTGGCATTCGGATGTACAGGAGTTAAAAAGGGACGTGTCCAGGCTGCGTGTACTGACCAAACAACATGAAAAATTGAAGATCTCCCAGGCCGCCGCTTTTCTGGGAATCAGCACGGGTCAAGTCAGGCGGCTGATCCAGGAAGGAAGGCTGACCACCGTATCTAACAAGGAAGCTTCCGGATCTGATACCGGATTGCTGCTGCGCAGGGACCTTGAAGCGCTTCGCCAGGCGCTGCCTGCCCTTACTCTCAGTGGGGGACAGCCTCACGAGCGTGGTCAGGGGGAAATTGGCTCCCGGGGCGAAGAACGCTTAAGACCCAAGAAAAAACCGCTCCGCAAGGAGCAAGGACAGGCGCCTGTGGAAGACCTGGTCCTGGATGATTTTCAAATTGAGGCAGCTGAAGCCCTTCAGGCAGGGCTATCGGTAATCGTATCAGCGCCTACCGGTAACGGCAAAACGCTGGTTGCCGAAATGCTGGCGCGCGACGTAATGACCGCCGGACTTGGCATGATTTACACTTCCCCCCTTAAAGCCCTTTCCAACCAGAAGTACCGTGATTTCAAGAAACTGTTTGGAGAGGAGCAAGTCGGGCTTGTCACCGGCGACGTCAGCATCAATCCTGGAGCGCCGATGCTGATTATGACCACAGAGATATTTCGCAACTGGTGCTTAAGTGAGCCCGCTCAGTTGGAGAAAATTTCTTACGTGGTATTTGACGAGATCCACTACCTTGACGATGCGGAGCGCGGCACAACCTGGGAAGAAAGCATATTGTTCGCTCCCCCCCATGTGAAAATTTTAGGTCTTTCCGCAACAGTCCCCAACGCGGACGAAATGGCAGATTGGATTAGCTCGGTTAGAGGCGGCAATGTCGTGGTCATCATGGAAAAAAAACGGCGCGTACCTCTTTCTACTCAATGGATCCTGCCCAACGGCCGGATTGTCGGAGAAAAAGAAGCCCGCAGTGAACTTGAGGAGTTGGTCGAATACCTCAAAGCACTGCGGAACAAGAAACGCTGGCTCGAGGAGTGAAACAGGTGGAACTGACAGAAGTCTCCTGCAGTGAAATTGTTGAAGCAATTCAGGATAAATTGCCGGTCCTTTTCTTTGTATTCAGCAGAGGGAGGACTGAGGTTTTGGCGCAGGACCTGGGACGCGACTGGGACTTTTTAAATGCCCGGGAAAAAAAAGAAGTCGGCGGCAAAATCAAGGAGGCAGAGGCTGAGCAACCGGGCGCTTTCAGCGGGCCGGGCTGGAGAAGCCTGCGCCGCCTGCTCCTGCAGGGCATCGCCTATCACCACGCCGGACTGCTGCCGCCGGTCAAGTACCTGGTGGAAAACCTTTATGCCAGCCGTCTGCTCTGGGTGGTCTTCTGCACTGAAACCTTTGCCGCGGGTGTAAACTTCCCTGCCGCCAGCGCCGTCTTCGACTCGACCAGAAAGTGGGACGGACATGACTTCCGCATTCTGCAAAACAGGGAGTTTTTTCAGATGGCCGGGCGGGCGGGGCGGCGAGGCTTTGACCGGATCGGCCACGCCTTCATTCGTGTCGACAGCCGCTTCCCGGAGCAAACCGGCTTCTTTGATGATAAGGCTATAGAACCCGTTTCCGGCAGGCTGGTGATCTCACCCAATACAGTACTGAGCCTGTTGAGGTATAAGACCGACGAAGAAATCGACCGGTTTTTAAACGAAAACTTTAAAATGTATCAATTAAAAAAGAGACAAGGCCTCCTGAAAGAGGAAATAGAGGCCTTGACCGGGCGAATCTCCGAAATTGAAGCCGGGTTATGTTCCGAAAACGGAACGCTGACCTGTCCTGTTGAGCGGGCCAGGGCCCGTAAACAATTAAAGCGCTTACGCTGGAAAAATAAAAACAGGGAAAAAGACTTGCTGCAAAAGCAGATCGCGCTTGCCACACCTAAAAAGTGCTTTAACTCAAAAAAATGCATGGCCCTGTCAGAGAGATTGAGAGAGGTCCAAACCTACTACCAAACACTTAGGCAGGAATATGCTGCAATCACCCAACAGGTAGAATCCGTGTTCACCGAATACAGGGAAGTACGTGATCTTTTAGAAAAACTTGGTTATGTTAAGGGCAGGGAGTTTTTTGCACGCGGCATTTTTGCCCTGGAACTGCATGTACAGGAAATACTGGTAACCGAAATAGCCTTCTCCGGCCTGCTTGAAGATAGTGAACCGGCAGATGCTGCGGCAATTCTCGCCGGCATTGAATTTATCCCCGGCAAGAACACCCGGACTGACATTCTGGATCTTCCCGCTTTGCAACAGACCTACCTGATCAGGCACGAGCTCCTAAAGATGGGCGTACCGGAGAGATTCTGCATTTGGTCCAACCTGCCCGGTTCCCTTGCCTACGCCTGGTACAATGGCGCCACCTTTACGGAGTTAATGGAGATGTCTTCCCTGCAACCAGGAGATATATTCTCAATCTTCCGGCGGGAGATAGACCTTTTGCGACAGATTGAGCGCGCGGCTGCCGGGAACACAGCTCTTATTGAAAGAGCGCAGGCTATCCGGGGACAGCTTGACCGTGATGAGATCGCCCTCAGCTTTTAAAAAAAATTACTTATATCACAACCCCGGTCCTGCGGGGTTTTTTCGAGGTCCTATTTCAATCGCAAACGATACGTTAGCGCCAGGACTTGTTGCTGCTAGTGTTGCATTTATGCGAATGAATTCGCACCACAATTTTGGGGTAGAATTAAATATCTTATACGAAAGGGATCGCCTTGAAAAACTCAATTTGGGTGTACCGGCTGTTTGACATAGCGGAAGAAATCAGGCTGGAGCAGGTAGAAAAAATCCTTGCCCAAAGACAGGCCGCACGGATGAGGCTCTCTCGGATCAGGCCCAAGTCCATCCAGTTTAAAAACCCCCCCATCGCGGTGGAACTGGGGGAAGACACGGTGGCAGCCGGCGGCCGCAGTCTTAATGTATCATTTACCGGTAAGGTTTATGACCTGGGTGTTATCGCCATCATTATGCGTATTCCCCTGCTGGAAGGCGCCGCTTATCAGAACGCAGTGGAACTGGCCACCATCCTTTACAATGACGAAGGCATTGAAACAGTGTTCATTCAGCAACTTGACAAAATGAGAAAAATTCTTGCGGAGGCCTTGGTTAAGGAAGTATACAGCGGTTTTGTAGAGGACTTCACCGTATATTATTTCCGGGAGTGGGATCAGAACTGGGATCCTATTCCGCTATTGCTTGCCGAACAGGAACCGGTGAGCGAACAGGTGCGGCGGGAAACCTTGCGCAATTCTTTTTCTTATACCCCTGATGACCACACCATTATAACCTGGGACTCTGCCCTGGTTTACGACCCCAGCGGCAGCGCCGATATCCCCGATCTTCTTGAATTTGCCAACTCCCAGCTGTTGGAGTTAAGGTATTACGACAGCTTGCTAACAGGAGAGCTGTCCACAATGTACGACGCCATAGAAGAGGCGGAAAGGGTCGGCAGCTTCCGTCGCCTGGGTCACTACCGGCGCATCATGAACCAGCTGATGGAGTTAATCGCCGACATCACCGAGATAACCGAGCGGATAGACAACTCTTTGAAAGTTACCGAGGACGTGTTTTATGCCCGTATTTACGGGACGGCCCTGTCCATCCTGCGTACCAGAAGCTGGGCTGAAAGCATCGACAGGAAAATTAACATTATCAACCAGACCTATACCATGCTCAGCAACCGTACCGTCAACCAGCGCTCGGAGGTACTGGAACTCGTCATTATCCTTCTGATCCTGTTGGAGTTAATCCTGGGCATTATTCAGGCTCTAACATAACCCGTATTTCGTAAATACGGGTTATTAAAACCGCTCTAAAAAACAGTCCCCTTCCAGATTTCTTTCTAATTATTATTGACATACGTTCATCAGGGTGAGTATAATTATTATGAAATTATGCTCATAATAATGTGCGCGTTAACAAGCGAAATTGTTACCAAATCGGTCATTAGCTCATATCCAATACTCTGTTGTTGACATGCTTCAACTGGCTAGCCCGCATTCATGTTACCCTATTGATGAGAGTACCCTGGAACAAAGCACCAATGTCAAAAGGCCAATTCGATAGGAAGTGTAATTTTTTTTAGCTATATACTATAGTCTATAATAGTACTTTATATATTACTATGATTATTAAAAAATTCAAAAAAATGAAAGGAGGTAATTATGCTATGTATGTTATTACGAGTAAATGTGTTAAATGTGGTACTTGTTCGAAAGGCTGTCCAATTACACCCGGCTGTGACGGACATACATGCAGAATTCAATGTGGCACTGGTTTGGTTTGCCCGGCAGGGGCGATCATCGAGGGTGAAACGCAATATATAATTACGGACAGATGTATCGATTGCGGTAGATGCGCTGCATTTTGCCCGTATGGAGCAATCCAGCCGGTCCTGTCTCCCACAACGGAGGCAGATAACAATTTTATGGAAAACGAACTGCAAAATGAACTGGAGAATGAACTGCCAATAAAGAAACTGGCTGTAAATACATAAAAATGCTGTTCTCCAATCTTAACAACCGGGAGTTTTAAATCAGCCCCAGTTTTTGTATGCGCCCAAGATGGGTGAGCTATGTAAAATAATTGTAGCCTTCCATTCAGCAACATTCTTTACAAAAAAACAACCGGGTCTTAAAATACCCTGGTTGTTTTTTTCTGCAAGTAGTAAAATATTTTCATTTATTATTGACATATGCTCATTACGATCAGTATAATTATTATGAAACCATGTTCATAATAATACAAAAAAATGCTAATAATCAAGGGAAAAACCAGAAAGGGTGACAATCTTGAAAATTGCCGTTACATCTCAAGGGAAAACACTGGAAAGCAAGGTCGACCCCCGGTTTGGACGTGCTGGTTGGTTTGTGGTAATTGATACAAATACCGGTGATTATAAGGCTGTGAGTAACGAGCAAAACCTTAACGCAAACCAGGGCGCCGGTATCCAAGCCGCAGAGCAGGTTAGCCGCCAGGAGGTAAGCGCTCTTATTACCGGAAACTGCGGCCCGAAAGCTTTCCGGACTCTGATGGCCGCTGGCATTAAGGTTTACTATGGAACTGACGGCACAGTTGCAGAAGTGCTGGAACAGTTTAAGAAGGGTAAATTAAGTAAGGCGTCAGATGCAAATGTAGACAGCCACTGGGTATAAGAGTCAGGGACAGCCCATTAGTAAAGCATGGTGTAATTTTGCAGAATCTTTGTCCTAGCGATTTGCACAATAATTAGGCTTAAAATTTCTATTCAAACTGCAAAATTTGCACAATTTTTGTTTGGAAAAACTTAAAAATTGCACAATATATGTTTTGC